>NZ_CAXPXK010000099.1:0-43464 GCF_964221125.1 Alloalcanivorax sp. | reverse complement strand
ATCAACAGGCCGAACGCCATCGCCAGGCCCAGCAACGGGCCGATGGCGAAGGCGCGGTGGAAAATAAACGCCTGCACCGCCAGCTGCCAGCTCACCAGCAGCAGATAGACGCCCTCCAGTATCGACGGCGTGCCGCCGGCGGCGTGGCCGATCAGCAGCATCGGCAGGGCCAGCAGCGACAACGCGATATCCACGCCGATCAGGGCGATGGCGGTCTGCGTCCAGCGCCCCAGCAGGTTTTTGAACGCCAGGACCAGGGCGCTGGATCCCAGCAACAGCCCCATGGCCAGCAGCTGCACGCCCACCATCTGCGCCACCGACAGCCCGTCCTGGAGCGCGGCGCTGAGCAACTGGATCACCATCCACAGCGCCAGCAGAATCCCCACCAGGGGCGGCGCGTAGGGCATGTCTTCCGGCCCGCGGCGGAATACGCACAGGCGGGCGAATACGTTCAATAAAGCGTTCATGGTTCCTCCCGGCGCGTATTGTTCCAGAGCGCCGCGCTCGACACCATGCCCTGGCAGCCTGTTAGTGGCGCCCCAGGCAGGCTAAAATGCGCGCCAATTCAAGCAGGAGGTCCGCAATGGCGCGCAAAAACGCTTTCTACGCTCAGTCCGGTGGTGTCACCGCCGTGATCAACGCATCCGCCGCCGGGGTAATCGAAGCCGCCCGGGAGAACAAGCAGACCATCGGCAAGGTCTACGCCGGCCGCAACGGCATCATCGGCGCCCTCACCGAAGACCTGATCGACACCGGCAAAGAAAGCAAAGGCGCCATCGAAGCGCTCAAGCACACCCCCGGCGGCGCCTTCGGCTCCTGCCGCTACAAGCTCAAGGACCTGGAAAGCTCACGCCGCGAGTACGAGCGGCTGATCGAAGTGTTCAAGGCCCACAACATCGGCTACTTCTTCTACAACGGCGGCGGCGACTCCGCCGACACCTGCCTGAAGATCTCCCAGCTGTCGGAAAAAATGGGCTACCCGATCCAGGCCATCCACGTGCCCAAGACCGTGGACAACGACCTGCCGATCACCGACGTCAGCCCGGGCTTCGGTTCGGTGGCCAAATACACCGCCGTGAGCTGCCGCGAAGCGGCCCTGGACGTGGCCAGCATGTGCGCCACCTCCACCAAGGTGTTCGTGATGGAAGTGATGGGCCGCCACGCCGGCTGGATCGCCGCCAGCGCCGGGCTCGCCAAGGACAACCCGGACGACGCCCCGCACATCATCCTGTTCCCGGAAATCGCCTTTGACCGGAAGGCGTTCCTCAAGAAAGTCGACGACACCGTCAAGAAGGTGGGCTACTGCGTGATCGTGGTCTCCGAAGGCGCGCGCACCGCCGACGGCACCTTCCTAGCCGACGCCGGCACCACCGACGCCTTCGGCCACAAGCAGCTCGGCGGCGTGGCCCCGGTGCTGGCACAGATGGTGAAGAGCGAGCTGGGCTATAAATACCACTGGGCGGTGAGCGACTACCTGCAGCGCGCGGCCCGTCATATCGCTTCCAAGACCGACGTGGACCAGGCCTACGCCGTGGGCCGCGCCGCCGTGGAATTCGCCGTCGCCGGCAAAAACGCGGTGATGCCCACGATTGTCCGCAAGGACACAAAAAAGTACGCCTGGACCATCGGCGAGGCACCGCTCAGCAAAGTGGCCAACGTGGAAAAGAAGATGCCGCGCAAGTTCATCAGCAAGGACGGCTTCGGCATCACCCCCTCCGGCCGCGCCTACCTGGAACCGCTGATCGGCGGCGAATCCTACCCGCCCTACAAGAACGGCCTGCCCCAGTTCGCGCAGCTCAAGCTGGTGGCCGTGCCGAAGAAGCTCAACGACGCCTTCGAGGTGTAAGCGCCTTTGCGGGAGCGGGCGTGGCCCGCTCCCGCGCCCTCTCTCCCCTCCCCGAAAGAGAATGCAAGCAATTCTCATTTTGGGTAGAATTCCGCCCCGGAACTACCCATAACTCGAATTCGGGGCTCACCATGCGACATCCTGCTTTCCGGCTTTCCGCGCTTTCCCTCGCCATTCTCGCCAGCGGCGCCTTTCCCAGCGCCTACGCGCAAACCAGCGACGACGAAGGCAGCGGCGACAACACCCTGGCCCCGGTGGAGGTGCAATCCAGCGCCGATGCCTCCGAGGGCGGCCTGAGCCCGGCCTACGCCGGCGGCCAGGTGGCGGAAGGCGGCAGCATCGGCATCCTGGGCGCTCAGGATGTGATGGACACGCCCTACAACGTCACCAACTACACCGAACAGCTGATCGAAGACCAGCAGGCCGCCAGCGTCGGCGAGGTACTGCTCAACGATCCGGCGGTTCGGGTGGCGCGCGGTTTCGGCAACTACCAGCAGGTGTACCTGGTGCGCGGCCTGCCGGTGTATTCGGACGACATCACCTATAACGGCCTGTACGGCCTGCTGCCGCGCCAGTACCTGGCGTCGGAGTTCATCGAGCGGGTGCAGGTGTTCCGTGGCGCCAACACCTTCCTGAAGGGCGCGGCGCCGGGCGGCAGTGGCCTGGGCGGCGCCGTCAACATCGTGCCCAAGCGCGCGCCGAACCGGGCACTCAACCAGGTGACCCTGGGCACCCAGAGCGGCGGCCAGGGCTACGCCGCCGCCGATATGGCCAACCGCTCCGACGACGGCCGCTTCGGCATTCGTCTGAACGTGGCGCGCCGCGACGGCGACACCGCCGTGGATGGCGAGGAAGCGGAGCTGTCCATGGCGCACCTCGGCGTGGACTTCCGTGAAGAGGATTTCCGGGTGTCCGCCGATCTGGGCTTCCAGAAGCACCGCATCGACGGCGGCCAGCCTAACATTACCTTTCTTCCCGGCGTGCCGATCACCGATGCACCCGACGCGGATGAATCCATCGGCCAGCCCTGGACCTATTCGGACTCCAACGACGTCTTCGGCACACTCCGCGCCGAGTATGACTTCGCGGACAACATAACCGGCTGGGCCGCCGTGGGCGCGCGCCGGGGTGAGGAAAATTCAAGTTTCGCAAATCCCGATGTTGCCAATGCTGAAGGCGACTACACCGCGGGCCGCTTTGATACCGCACGGGAAGACACTGTGATCACCGGCGAGACCGGTGTTCGCTTCGCCTTCGACACCGGCAACATTGGCCATAAGGTCAGCGTTTCCGGCTCCACCTATGAGCTCGAATCCGACAATGCCTATGGGCTTTCGTTCGGCGGGGTGGCTGGCAATCTCTATGACCCGGTAACAGTGCCCCGCCCGGCAAATACATTCTTCGGCGGCGATCTTGATAACCCCGAACTGACGGCGCGAACCCGCTTCCAAAGCCTGGCGGTGGCCGACCAACTTTCCATGTTTGATGAGCGTCTGCTGGTCACTCTCGGCGCGCGTTACCAGAAGCTGAAAACCGACGATTACGACTACGACACTGGCGTGCGCAACGCAGACACCAGCTACGACGAAGACGAGATCACGCCGACCGTAGGGGTTCTGTACAAGCTCACGCCCTCACTGTCCGCCTACGCGAACTACATTGAAGGCCTGCAAAAAGGCGACAGCGCCGGCCTTGGCAATGGTGCCGTGAACCCCAACGAGAGGCTGGATCCCTACACCACCGAACAAGCCGAGGTCGGCATGAAGTATGATGGCGGCGGCTTGGGCGGCAGTGTGTCGGTGTATCGCAGCGAGAAGCCGATCGCCGGCCTCAACGCCGCCAACGTTTATGAAGTAATCGACGACCAGGAAAACACCGGCGTGGAACTGATGGCCTACGGCAACGCCACCCGGAACCTGACGGTGCTGGGCGGTGTCAGCTTCCTGGACGCGGACGTGGACGGCAACGACGCCATCGGCTCGCCGGACACCCAGGCCAACCTGAACCTGGAATACCGGGTACCGCAGCTGCCGGACCTGGCCGTGGACGGCCGCGTGATCTACACCAGCTCGCAGTACGCGGACGAAGCCAACGAGCAGAAGGTGGACAGCTGGACCCGTCTGGACCTGGGCGCGCGCTACCTGATCGCCCTCGGCGACAGCAAGTTCCTGACCCTGCGCGGCCGGGTGGAGAACGTCACCGGCGAAGACTACTGGGCCTCCGCCGGCGGCTTCCCGGGCGCCGGCTACCTGACCATCGGCGCGCCGCGCACGGTGCTGGTGTCCGCCACCCTGGACTTTTAAACGACAACTCAGGCGCCCCGGTATCAAACCGGGGCGCTCAGGCAGTCAAACATGCAACAGAGCACCATCCGCGCCTGGTCGGCGGTACACAAATGGACCAGCCTGATCTGCACGGCCTTCATACTGATGCTGTGCCTGACCGGCCTGCCGCTGATCTTCCACGACGAGATCGACGCGGCATTGGACGACAGCACCTGGCAACCGGCCAATCCGGACGGCCCGCTGTTGTCACTGGACCGCATGCTGGACGCGGCGCTGGAAAACCGGCCCGATCACGTGCCGCTGTTCATGAGCTTCGACACCGACCGGCCGGTGGTGAACGTCACCAGCGGGCCGACGCCGGACGCCTCCGACGGCGAGATGCATTTCGCCTCCTTCGACCGCACCAGCGGCGAGCTGGTCCCCGGCCACCACGAAGGCGGCGTGATGGACTTCATCCTGAAGCTGCACACGGACATGTTCCTGGGCCTGCCCGGCATGCTGTTCCTGGGGGCGATGGGCTTTTTGCTGTTTATCGCCATCGTGTCCGGCGTGGTGCTGTACGCGCCGTTCATGCGCAAGCTGGATTTCGGCACCCTGCGCACCGAACGCTCCAAACGCATCAAATGGCTCGATTATCACAATCTGCTGGGCGTGGTCACCGTGGCCTGGCTCACCGTGGTGGGGCTCACCGGCGTGATCAACACGCTCTCCACCCCAATCGTGGACACCTGGCGCACCCAGGCCCTGGCCGACCTCACCGAGGGCTACAAAGACGCCGCCGTGCCCACGCCGGATGAAATGGCGTCGCTGGACCGCGCCGTGGCCCAGGCCGAAGAGGCGGCGCCGGACATGACGCTGCAGTTCGTCGCCTTCCCCGGCGGCGGCTGGTCCACCGACCACCACTTCGCGATCTTCCTGCACGGCAACACCTCGCTGACAGAACACATCATCACCCCGGCTCTGGTGGACGCCCGCAGCGGTGAATTCGCCGACATGCGCGAAATGCCCTGGTACAACAAAACCCTGTCGCTGTCCGGCCCGCTGCACTTCGGCGACTACGGCGGCCTGCCGCTGAAAATTCTCTGGGCGGTGCTGGATGTGATCACCATCGTGGTGCTGATCACCGGCCTCTACCTGTGGGTGGCGCGCCGGCGCGCCAGCCCGGCCGGCGCCCGCGCGGAAAACGGCGGCGCCGTGCCGGCGCAGCCCGCCGGAGGCAAGCCCTGATGGACACGCAACGGGTCAACACCCGCAAAACGCCCTGGCAGATTTTCGCCACACCGACACTGATCGCGCTGTTGAGCCTGGTCGGCCTGCTGGCCGCCCTGCTCGGCAACGGCGTGTTCGACTGGGTGTCCTGGGTGGGCCTGGCGGCCCCGGTGGTGATCGTCGGCTGGGCCATGAAGGCGCGCCGCCGCTAAGCCAGGTCCGACGGCCCGCGCCTCAACGGCGCCGGTTCGAGTACAGGCTCAGTCCGGTGACCGTCACCAGGATCAGAACCAGACCCAGAATCTGCAGTGGCGCCAGGGTCTCCCCCAGCACCAGAACGCCGAATAACGAGGCCGTGACCGGCTCGACCATGGCGACGATCGCCGCCAGGGTGGGCGCGGTGCGCTTCAGGCCCACCACATAAAACGCGAACGACAGCCCGGCGCCGAGCACCCCGAGCAGGGCAAACAGCCACCACTGCGGGGCGTTCAACACCGCCACCGCCTGCGTGGTATCACTGGCGCCGAGCAGAATCACGCCGGCACAGCCCAACGCGATGGTAAGCACCGCCTGCGGGCTGCCCTGGCCGGCGGCGTATTTGAAGCCGTAGATAAAAACGCTGTAGGAGACCCCCGCCAGCAGCCCGAAGCCGATACCCGCCGCCGTCACCTTGCCGACATCCACGTTGTACAGCCGGGTGAGCAGCACGATGCCGAGCATCACCAGGGCGATGGCCAGCCCTTTGACCGGCGTGGGCCGCTCCAGCTTGAAGCCGAACGCTACCAGGTAGACGAACACCGGCGCCGAGTACATCAGCGTGGCCGCCACCGCGACGCCACCTTCGGCGATACTGAGAAAGTAGAAGCTGAAATTGCCCGCCACCCCCAGGCCGGCCAGGACCGCCCACAGCCACAGGCGGGGATGCCGGATACCGCTGCCGCCGGGGCGAATGGCGAGGTAAACACCCACCAGCACCAGCCCGACCGCCGCTCTGTAAAACGACACCACCGAGGCGTCCCAGCCCTGCTCGATCAGTATCCCGGCGATGCCGCCGGAGACGCCCCAACACAGCGCCGCCAATGCCACCAGCACCAGGCCGACGCCGGGCACCGTTTGTCCGCTCCGCATAACCACTCCCATCCTTGGTAGCCGGTGCGCGCCGGGTTACAACCGCCCGGCGTATCGCTAACATCGCCTCATGAAAACATTGATGGCCGCCCTGGTAACAGCGTTGCTGATCACACTGGCGCCGGAGGACGCGCGCGCCGGCGACGAGACCGCCACCGTGCTGGTGGTGCGCCACCGCTGGCACACCGGCATTGTGCTGCCGGCGGACCGGCTGGCGCCGCCGCTGGCGTTCCTGGACGAGCAGTTCAATGACCCGGTGTGGTACGAAATCGGCTGGGGCGACAACGACTTCTACCGCCGCACAGACAACCTCTGGCTGCTGGGCAAGGCGCTGTTCTGGCCCACCGACACGGTGCTGCACGTGGTCGGGCTGGACAAACACCCGGCGGACCTGCCGAACAGCGACGTGCAGGCACTGTGCCTGTCCGCCGAGGGCCTGGAACGGTTGCAGGCCGCCCTGGCCGGAGATTTCAAACTAAACGCCGACGGCCGGCCCCTGGCGGCGGACCCGGGCCTGTACGGCGACAGCCGTTTCTTTCCCGCCCGGGGCCATTTCTGGTTCGGGCGCACCTGCAACACCTGGACCGCCCAGCGGCTGCGCGACGGCGGCGTGGACATCCGCACCTTCATGACCCTGCGCGCCAAGAGCGTGATGGCGCAGATCCGTGATCACGGGCAGGCCGGCGCCTGCGTGGAATAACAGGTCTCTGGTATAAAGCGGGCTGCGTAGAGACCTTAATCCAGCGAGGAGAAACAACCGATGCGGAATCTGTGCGTGTATTGCGGGTCCAGCCCCGGTCGGCGGGACGACTATGTGGCGGCGGCGCGGGCGTTCGCCCGGGAGCTGGTGGCGCGGGATCTGGGGCTGGTCTACGGCGGCGCCAGTGTGGGCGTCATGGGCGCGGTGGCGGACGCGGTGCTGGCCGAGGGCGGCCGCGTTACCGGCGTGATCCCGCAAGCGCTGCAGGAGAAAGAACTGGCCCACCCGGGCCTCACCGAGCTGCACGTGACCGGCTCCATGCACGAACGCAAGACGCGCATGGCCGAGCTGGCGGACGGCTTCGTCGCCATGCCCGGTGGCGTCGGCACCCTGGAGGAGCTGTTCGAGATCTGGACCTGGGCGCAGCTGGGCTGGCACCACAAACCCTGCGCGCTGCTCAACGTGGCCGGCTACTACGACGGCCTGGGCACCTTCCTGGACCACGCCACCGAAGAACAATTCTTGCGCCCCCACCACCGGGGCATGCTGATCGTGGAATCACAGCCCGCCGCCCTGCTCGACCGCATGAGCGCCTACCAGCCCCCGCAGGCCAAGCAATGGGTGAAGAAAGACGAGTTGTAACGCGCAAGGGAACAGACTTGGTGGAGTGAGCCCTTGTGGGAACGGGCCCAGCCCGCGAAAGGCCGGCTTGCCGGCCGGCAAAGGTCGCCCTTAAGAGTCTCTGGAATCCTGCCGGTGGCTGTCGCCACCTTTCGCGGGCGAGGCCCGCTCCCACAGATCACCCTCGCCCCTGGCGTGGTTAAGCATATCTTCGACGTATTCCTGTTCTTCGTGGAGGTCGTCGGCGGTGGCCGGGGCGGCGGGCAGAATCTGATTCAGAATCACCGCCACCAGACCGCACAGGCTGATGCCCTGCAGGGTGAATTCGCCGTTGCCCATCACCATGCCGCCGATGCCGAAGATCAGCGTCACCGCCACGATCACCAGGTTGCGCTGGGCGTGCAGATCCACCCGCGCCTTGATCAGGGTGTTCATGCCGACGCTGGCGATGGAGCCGAACATCAGGATCAGAATGCCGCCCATCACCGGCGTGGGGATGCTCTGCAGCAGCAGGCCCACCTTGCCGATGAACGCCAGGCTGATGGCGAACACCGCGGTCCAGGTCATCACCACCGGGTTGAACACCTTGGTGAGCATCACCGCGCCGGTCACTTCCGAATAGGTGGTGTTGGGCGGGCCGCCGAACAGGGCGGCGGCCATGCTGGCGACGCCGTCGCCGGTGAGGGTGCGGTGCAGGCCCGGCTTCTTGATGTAGTCCTTGCCGGTGACGTTGCTGATCGCCAGCACGTCGCCCACGTGTTCGATGGCCGGGGCCAGTGCCACCGGCACCATGAACAGAATCGCCGGCCAGTGGAAGGTGGGCGCCACGAACTCCGGCACCGCCAGCCAGCTCGCCTGTTGCACGGCACCGAAATCCACCATGCCCAGGGCCAGCGCGGCCAGATAACCGACCACCACGCCGCACAGGATCGGCAGCAGCCGGAACAGCCCGTGGGCCAGGGTCGCCACCAGCATGGTGGTGAGCAGCGCCACCATCGACACCAGCAGGGCCTCGCCGTAGGGAAACACCCGCTCGGCGCCGTTGCCGGTCAGCCCCATGGCGAAGTTCACCGCGGTGGGCGCCAGGCTCAGGCCGATCACCATGATGATCGGCCCGGTGACCACCGGCGGCATCAGCCGGTGCAAAAAGCCCGGGCCGCGCCACTTCACCAGGGCGCCCAGCACCACATAGACCACGGCCGTGCAGAACAGCGCGCCCATGGTGGCGGGAATGCCCCACTGCTCGACGCCGTGGGCGATGGGCGCCACGAACACGAACGACGACGCCAGGAACACCGGCACCGAGCGGCGGGTGATGCCCTGGAACAACAGGGTGCCCAGGCCGGCGGTGAACAGCGCCACGCTCGGGTCCAGGCCGGTGAGCAGCGGCATCAGCACCATGGCGCCGAACGCCACGAACAGCATCTGGGCGCCGATCAGAATATTCATTTGGTGCCGAAGATCTTGTCGCCGGCGTCGCCCAGGCCGGGGACGATGTAGCCGTCTTCGTTAAGGCCCTTGTCCACGGACGCGGTGTAGAGCGTCACGTCCGGGTGCGCCTCGTGGACGCGGCGGATGCCCTCCGGCGCCGCCACCAGCACCAGGGCGCGGATCTGGCTGCAGCCGGCCTTCTTGAGCATGTCGATGGTGGCGACCATGGAGCCGCCGGTGGCCAGCATCGGGTCGATCACCAGCGCCAGGCGCTCCTCCAGGCCGTGGGCCAACTTCTCGAAATAGGCCACCGGCTCCAGGGTCTCCTCGTTGCGGTAGAGCCCCACCACGCTGACCTTGGCGCTGGGAATCAGCTCCAGCACGCCGTCCAGCATGCCGATGCCGGCGCGCAGAATCGGCACCACGGTCACTTTCTTGCCCTTGATGCGCTGCGCCGGCACCGGCCCCATCCAGGTGTCCACCTGGTAATCCTCCAGCAACAGGTCGCTGGTGGCTTCGTAGGTCAACAGGCTGGCCACTTCCGCGGTGAGCTGGCGGAAGCTGCGGGTGCTCAGCGAACGCTGCCGCAGCAGCCCCAGCTTGTGCTTGACCAGGGGATGGGCAATTTCATGTACATGCATGGTGTCGGGCTCCTCATACAGACGCGGGGCGATTGTACCCGCCACGCCGCCGGGAGGCACCGTCCGCTACGACTTTCGGCGATTAGCCAGGCGGGGCGCGCGGTTGCTATAATCCGCGCCCGTTCATACAGGGCACCGCCACGGTCCCTGCCCGATGACCAATCGCTTAAAGGACAGACCATGGATTTTACACAGGTACCCGCCGGGAAAGACGTTCCCGAAGATATCTACGTCGCCATTGAGATCCCGGCCAACGCCGACCCGATCAAATACGAGATCGACAAGGACAGCAACGCTATCTTCGTCGACCGTTTCATGGCCACGCCCATGTTCTATCCGGCCAACTACGGGTACATCCCCAACACTCTGTCCGAAGACGGCGATCCGCTGGACGTGCTGGTGGTCACCCCCTACCCGGTGGTGCCCGGCTCCGTGATCCGCTGCCGCCCGGTGGGCGTCCTGAACATGACCGACGAAGCCGGCAAAGACGCCAAGCTGGTGGCGGTGCCCCACACCAAGCTCACCAAGCTCTATGACGACGTCAAGGAAGTCACCGACCTGCCCGAGCTGCTGCTGGCGCAGATCAAGCACTTCTTCGAGCACTACAAAGAGCTGGAAGCCGGCAAATGGGTGAAAGTGGACGGCTGGGCCGACGCCGCCGCCGCCAAAGAGGAAATCCTCAAGTCCGTCGCGGCCTTCGAAAAGAAATAACACCTGTTCGAAGCTCGCTTTAGGAGCGGGCTGTGGGAGCGGGCCCTGCCCGCGAACGGGTGGCGCCAGCCACCCGGCGGGATACCAGAGACGCTGTTTTGTGCCGTTTTTAAAGGCCTCTGGGATCCTGCCGGGAGCGTCGCTCCCTTTCGCGGGCAGGGCCCGCTCCAACAAATCTCTCCAAAAAACCTGCCTTTCTCTAGATCCCTTCCCGGTATTCCCTCGGTGTCTTACCGCTCCATCGCTTAAACGCGCGGGAGAAATTGGCGACGTCGTTGTAGCCCAGTGCGTAGGCGACTTCGCTGATGCGCGTGCCGCGTTCCCCCAGCAGCTTGCAGGCTTGCCGGTAGCGCGCTTCGTCCTGCAACTGTCGATAGGTGAGATCCGCCTGCTGCAGGTGGCGCTTGAGCGTGCGCGGCGAGGTGGCCAGCTGTTCGGCCATCTCGGCGAGCTCCGGCAGCGGCGCGTCGTGATCCCGCAGTATCGCGCGCACCCGCTCGGGCAACGGCCCTTCCTGATTGGCGCGCCAGCGCCGGAATTCCAGTTCGCACTGCTCCCGGGCCAGGGCTTCCGCCTGCGGGTCGGCCAGCCGCGGCCGCGCCGCCAGCAGCGCCTCGGAGACGATCAGCGCGTCCCGCGCCTGGCCATAGTGCACCGGCACCGGCACCGCCCTGCGCAGGGCCTCGGCGTGCGGCGGCGGCGCGCCCTGGAAGTGCACTTCCGCGCCCTCCGGGCTCGCTTCCAGCAGCTGCTCGAGCATGTAGACGAAGCCGATCACCATGGCCTCGATGACAAAGCTTTGGATCGGGCCGGGGCTGAAGTCGGTGCGGAAGCTGAGCGCCTGGCGCCGCTCGGCCAGGGGCACCCGCTCCACGCTCAGGAACGGCGCGCGCAGCCCCAGATAGCGGCGCGCCGCCTCCAGGCCGTCGTCCATGGTGGGGCTGGACAGCGCCAACAGCCCCACCGGCCCGTGCAGCGTGATGCGCATGGCGCGGGCGTAGCGGAAGCCGAGGCCGGCGTCGCCGACCAGCGCCAGCGCCGCTTCGGCGGCGGCGTCCGCCTGCTCCAGGGGCAACCGGTACTCGGAATCCAGCAGCTGCTCGCGCTTAAGGCCCAGCGTCTTCAGCAGCGCCGCCGGGTCATGCCCCAGATCGCGGAGGACATCGCACAGCAGCACCACATAGATGCCGGGAATACCGGGGGTGAACCAGGTCCGGCCTGAAACGACCACAGGTTGGCCCTCCACAACAAGACGGGAAGGCACGACTGGACCATAGTTGTTGACATCAATCAATGGCAGAAACCCCGGAGTCGCCATGAAACTGCTTTCCCGTTCCCGCCGCGCCGTTCAGCGTTTGCCGATTCGGCCGCGCCGCATGAACTTCCGTTTCAAAGGCCTGGAGAACACCCGCTACTGGTTCGACGACGATCCGGTGCTGACCCATTTCATGAACGTGCTGTCGGTGACCTTCCCGGACGGCGAGCGCTTCTTCGTGGATGCGGTGCGCGCCTTCCGCGACCGGGTCGACGACCCGCAGCGCCAGAAGGACATTTCCGGCTTTATCGGCCAGGAGGCGATGCACTCCCTGGAGCACCAGGCGTTCAACGATCTGGTGTCCGGCAAGGGCTATGAGGCGCTGGTGGAAAAAGCGCTGGGCGTAACCCGGCATCTGCTCGCCGGTGGCCGCAAGCACCTGAGCGCCGAGGAGCAATTGGCCGCCACCGCCGGCCTGGAGCACATCACCGCGATTCTCGCCGACACCATTCTGCGGCGCGGCGACATGGTGGAGAAAATGGATCCCTCAGTACGGGATCTGTGGGTGTGGCACTCCATCGAGGAGACCGAGCACAAGGCGGTGGCCTTCGACCTCTACCAGGACGTGGACGGCGGCTACTGGCGCCGCCAGCGCACCTTCTTTACCGGCACCGCCTATCTGATCGGTTTCAGCGCCTACTTCACCTGGCAGTTCCTGAAGCAGGACGGCGTTAACCGCCAGCCGCTGACCCTGGCCAAGGGCCTGTGGAAGATGTTCGGCTACCGGGGCGTGGTGAGCGCGGCGATCCCGGCCTGGTTCCAGTACCTGCGCCCGGACTTCCACCCCTGGCAGGACGACAACACCCACCTGCTGGACGCCTGGCGCGCCACCCTGCCCGAGCCGGCGGTGTCCGCCGCCGCCTGATCCGGTCCGCGAAAAAAATGGACAGCGGAAAACCGCCCCTTCATCCTTTGGGGCGGTTTTCAGCGTCAGGCGGACCCATGACTTCGGACAACGATCCCACTTCCAAACCTGTCTCCGGCAAGGACCGGCTGTTCGCCGAACAGGACCGGGCGATCAGCGACTTTGATTTCGGCGAAAGCACCGCCCGGGTGTTCGACGACATGCTGGATCGCAGCATCCCCCAGTACGGCGAACTGCAGCGCATGATCGGCGAGCTGGCCGGCGAATTCGCCACCCCCGGCTCGCGGGTCTACGACCTGGGCTGCTCCACCGGCCTCACCCTGAAAAGCCTGGACCGCACCGTGGACCCCGGCGCCACCCTGGTGGGCGTGGACTATTCCCCGGCGATGCTGGAAAAGGCCCGCGACAACCTCAGCGGCCCGCACCAGTCCGGCCGCCTGCGGCTGGAGCACGCCGACCTGAACGACGGCATCCACATCGAGAACGCGTCCGTAGTGGTCCTCAACCTGACCCTGCAGTTCGTGCGCCCGGTTAATCGGGAAAGCCTGCTGCGCTCGGTGGTCGACGGCCTCAATCCCGGCGGCGTGTTGATCCTGGTGGAAAAGGTGCTGGGCAGCGACGCCCTGCTCAACCGGCTGTGGATCAAGCTCTACTACGACATGAAAAAGCGCAACGGCTACTCGGAAACCGAGATCGCCAAGAAGCGGGAGGCGTTGGAGAACGTGCTGATTCCCTACCGCCCGGACGAGAACATCAAGATTCTCGCCCGCAGCGGTCTGGATAACGTGGATATGTTCTTTAAGTGGTACAACTTCGCTGGGTTTTTGGGGGTGAAGGCGTGATATACGCCGTGCCGGCCATCTCTGGCGACAGGCCGTGCCACTAGAGGGCCCGGCCCGGCCGTCCCTGGCCGGTCGTAAACCGCGCTGCGAAGCGGTGCTTCGGTCGCGGTTTACCCCTCCTGCAAGAGCTTCCGCAGGTCCACCAAGGAGGCGTTGGCGCGGGTGATGTAATTGGCCATCACCAGCGAGTGGTTGGCGAACACCCCGAAGCCGGAGCCGTTGAGAATCACCGGACTCCACAGGGTCTGCTGGGTGGCTTCCAGTTCGCGCACCATCTGCCGGAAGCTGACGGTGGCGTTCTTGCGGCGCAGCACGTCGGCGAAGTCCACTTCCACCGCGCGCATCAGCTGCACCAGCGCCCAGGACGCGCCGCGCGCTTCATAGAAAACGTTATCGATCTCCATCCAGCCGGTCTTCACGAAGCGCTCTTCCTTGTCCAGCTCGCCCACCGGGGTGTCGTTATCGGTGTTCAGCTGGGTGCGGCCGACGCTCTGGCTGAGGCTGAGGCTCAGGGAGCCGAGCCGGTTCTGTACTTCGTTGAGCCAGTAGTTGAGGTTGTCGGCGCGGGCGTAGAACTGGGCGCTGCCGTCCTGGCGCTTGAGGGCTTCCAGATAATTCTCCAGCGCGCGGATGCCGCGCCGGTACTCGCTCTCGGTGGCCGGCATGGCCCAGCTTTCCGCGTCGAAGTTGAACTGCGGCTCGGCGATGGCCAGGAAGGTGTCTTCCTGGCTTTGCGACTGGGAGCGGCTCATATCGCGGCGCATCACCCGGGTCACGTCACGCAACTGCACCAGCACGCCGAATTCCCAGGACGGCATGTTATCCAGCCACAGTCGGTGCGGCAGCATGTCGTTGCTGAGGTAACCGCCGGGCTTGTCGAGCAGGGTGCTGGCCACATGGATCACCTCCCGGGTCATGGTCTCCCCGGCCACCGCGCCGTCACGGCGGTTCACTTCCGACAGGTCCGGCTCCCAGCTCCAGTACCAACCGAGCGCCACGTCCACCAAAAGCAGGATCGCCAGGAGCCACAGCAGGCCTTTCCAGATACGGTTGTTCCTGGGGTCCAGCAACGTGTCTCCCACCTTCTGCCCGAATTTATCGTCCGTCATTGTCGTCCCCGAATATTGTACTTACCGCGAGGATAACAGAGTAACGTCAAGCGGCGGCGAAAGGCGACCTCAACGGATTCATGGCGCCGGAGCCCGCGCGAAATGCGCCAGCCGCAAGGCATGAAAGTACCCCCCTTGTGACTCGTCCCGTACCAGCATGAAACCGTGCGCGGCCATCTGAGCAACCAATTCCGCCTGCCTGGTATGGTTCTGCCGATGGCGCCGACCGCCGAGACGCCAGCGCAACCAGCGCCTTACACCGGTCAGGGACCAGGGGGTAAGATAGGAAATAAGAAGATGCTCACCACTGACCCGCGCCAGTTCGGCGACCAAGGCACGGCGGGTGTCGACGTCGGCGAAGTGATGCAGTAACCGGAAACACACCACGGCGCGAAAATGGCGATCCGCCCAGGGTAAGTGGAAGATATCCTGTTTCACCACCTCGGCATCGAAGCCCTGCTCGATCATCAGCGCCCGGGTATGCTCAACGGCGGCGGCGCCTAAATCCGTTGCGCTTACCCGCCACCCTTGCTTCGCCATCCAAAGACTCAGCCGGCCAGCCCCGCAGGGCGCGTCGAGAACCGGCTCGCCGGCGGGCAACGGCGGCATGACGCGGGCCACCAGGGCCATTTCGGCACGATGCTTGGCGGGTTTGCGCCGGCTGTACGCGGCCACGCTTTGCGGGTCCGATTTAACCCGCTCCATCGAGTGGGCAGTACGGAGATCATTCATCGTGATAGGTGCTCCAGAGGCAACGGGGATTAAAAGGTCGAAGCGGGAACCGGCCGAGCTGTCCCCGGTGCGCCATCGCTTATGCGCGCCAAGGCCGCGGGCGGAAGAAACCCGGCTCGTCGTGACAGTTGATCCAAATCCGCCCTCGACGCCGCGGCGCGTGATCGCCGACGGCGGCAACGCTCAAGATCAAGCATCCGCACCTCCAGGGTTTCCGGGTGTATCAGGAGGTGCGCCGGATAACAGGCGCCGTGCTGCCAGCGCTGGCCGTGCATCAACGCCAGGGCCGTCCCCAGCCGTGACGCCGCCGCCTGCAGGCGGCGGCCGCTTGTCATCTCGAATAATGTTTTTAGATCCATGAAGCCGGAGGGTTCCCGCGTCACCAGAATCGCGGCATCATCTCGCTCGGTGTACAGCAACCACTGGACCACCGGCACACCGGCCTGGGCAAGCCTGTTGAGCGCCAGAAATTCATGATAGTAAGTGGGTCGGGAACGCCAGGGGAAAGATCTCATTCGCCGTGTCTGGCGATACTGGCGCTTAACGTAGAACGTGTCGCCGTCACGGGTGACGCGAACCACGCCGCTCCAGCCGCCTTTACGAATATTGATGGGCTCCACCCAGTCGTGGGGCAGCGACCAGAGCGCATCAAAGTTATCCAAATGGTAACGCTCCAGAAGCTCTCTGGCGCCCTCTTCCACGACAAAAAAATTCACAGCCATCTCCGCATAGCCCAGGACCGTATTGGCTTACCATGCGAAAGAAGGCTTAAGGCAATCTGAAGAGAAGGTCAGGCGGCCGGCAAACGTAATTCAGCGGCCGCGGGGAGTTCTTGAGTTGCAAGCCGATAAGATAGAGAACCTCCGGCCAGGGCAAGAATACGTTCAACAATGGATAATCCCAGGCCTGCGCCGGCGACATCATGACGCCCCCGGCTGAACCGCCCGGAGAACTTCAACTGTTCGTCCGGGGTGAGTCCCGGGCCACCATCGATGATCAAAAACACGATCTGGTTGCCGCTGCGATAACCCGACACAACGATCTTCGAGCCCCGTGCCGAATATCGACAGGCGTTGTCGATAAGATTACGCAGCACTATCCGCAGCATCTCTTCCGGCAACAAAACATCCAGATCAGGCTCCAGATCCGCTTCAAGGTGGTGATCAAACTGTTCCGCGAGCGGCAGCATCAACGCCAGAGTATCCCGTACCACGCTATCGCCGTGACAACGGGGAAACTGTCGCGGCGACAACGCCGGATCCAGACGGCTCAATATCATCAACTGCTCAACGGTACGCGTAGCTCGATCAATCGCCAGGCGGAGCTGGCCAAGAGAGTGCTCCACCTCCTGGGGGTCGGCCAGTTCGATGGCGTTCTCGGTATGCAGGCGCAATGCCATCAGCAGCGTGCGCAGCTCGTGAGCGGCATCCGCTGTGAATCGCTTCTCGCGGTCAAGTGTGTCCACCAGCCGTGCCAACAGGCTGTTTATCGCTTCCGTCAGAGGGGCCAGTTCACGCACGGAGCGGTGGGGCACCGGCGCCATGTTATCCGCATCGCGGGCAGCAACCGAACCGGCCAGGCGGGTTAAGGGCATCAAACCGCGGCGTACGGCGAGCCAGATCAGTAGCAACACGATCGGCACACTCAGCGCATAAGGCGCGAGTACCGTGGCGGCCATGTTCTTCACCAACGAGCGCCTCGCCGCGTCGCTCTCCGCGACCACCACCCAGCGGCCGCCGGACAAGGGAACCGCATAGGCATGCCAGCCACCGATCTCCTGGTAACGACCGCCTTCCTCGATGTCCTCGAGGCGCACCAACGGGTCGAGCGGGGCACCATCGCTGGCCAGAACCAGGCGTCCCTGCCGCCACATCTGATAGACGAAATAGCGCTGGTAGCGATGTTCGGACGCGTCCAGACGCGCCACCGACGGGTCGGGCATATGGCCATCGCGCCAAAACGACGCCATCAGACGCCCGCTCTGGACGAGCTCGGCGTCATATTGTTCGTCCAATTCGTGATAAAGCGTGTGGTAGGTTCCAAACAGCAGCAAAACACCACTGCCGATGATCACCGTCACCAGGGCCGTCATCAGGAAACCACGAATGGAAAACATCACCCTGCTCCGGAAGCCGCCGGCGTCACCAGCATATAACCGACCCCCCGAATCGTTTTAATCGCCTCGCTGCCGAGCTTGCGCCGCAGGTGGTGGATGTGCACCTCCAGAGCGTTGCTTTCGACTTCATCGCTCCAGCCGTATAACGCCTGTTCCAGGTAATCACGGGTGAATACCCGGCCAGGCTGACGAGCCAGTTCCACCAGCAGTGCCAGCTCCCGGCGCGGCAGACGCAGCGGCTCTCCGGCACGGGATATGGTCATGGCGTCGGGATCAATCAACAAATCGCCCACCTCCAACAACGCCCGCGACGGCTCCACGCCGCGCCGCAGACGCGCCCGCAGCCGGGCTCGCAGTTCGTCGACTGAAAACGGCTTCACCAGATAGTCGTCGGCACCGGCGTCCAGACCGACAATCCGATCATCAAGCCTGTCGCGGGCGCTGATCACGATCACCGGCACCGGCATACGCCGTTCCCGAAGCAACCGCAGGGCTTGCAAACCGTCCAGCCCGGGAAGGCCGATGTCCAGCAACACGGCGTCAAAGTGGCCATCGGTCAACGCCGCCAGCACCTGATCCCCCCGCGACACGTGATCGACGGTGTAGCCATCATGGCGTAGCGCGCGAGCCAACCCGTCGGCCAGCAATTCGTCATCCTCTACCAGCAGGACACGCATTCAAAGAACTCCCGGAAGGGCAAATCGATATATAGTTCGCATGCGTCCGGCTCCTCGCCCGGGGTACCACGAGTTTTGCACGCTCTCCCGGTAACAGCCAGAATAACCCGCCCCAGGTTGATCGCCATGGCACGGGGGGAGTCTTACGACGCCGTCTTAACGTTATCTTAAAGCCCGGCTCCCAGTCTTGTCGGAACCTCGGACGCCAGAGGACATCCAACAGACGGAATCGGTGGGAGAAACGCATGAGGTTTTCACAGACGCGAGCCTTGATCCTGGGCCTGGTCGCTCTTTGCCTGGCGCTGCCTTATTCAGCACAGGCGCTGTCCCTGGGCGGCGGAAATGACCCCTTCGGTGGCGACGATGAGCGCCTGCCCAACGTGGACGAAGCGATCCAGGTGGTGCCCGACGCGGACTGGGACCGCCAGCAGCTGCTGGTCAGCTTCAGCATGCTCGACCGGGTCTACCTCTACCGCCACCGCCTCGACTTCACCCTGCGCGACGCCAACGGCAACCTGCTGAACGGCTTCGACGACCTGGAACTGCCCCCCGGCGAGGCCAAGACCGACGAAATCTACGGCGACGTTAACGTGTTCTTCGGCCAGCTCGACGTGCGCCTGCCGCTGGACAGCGTGCCCCTGGCCGACACCGAGCTAGAGGTGCAATACCAGGGCTGTATCGAGGACAAGCTGTGCTACCCGCCGGAGGTACGCACCTTCTCGTTCAGCGCGCCCGGCCCGGAGCGCGCACCGGCGACCACCGTCCCGGCAAGCGACGCCTCGGCGGCCGGCGAGCCCCGCGACGACGAGGACAGCTTTTTCAGCATTCTGCTCTCCGAAGACGCCAACGCCTTCAACAGCTGGATGCACGACCGCAACCTGGGCCTGATCGTGGTGCTGTTCTTCGCCGGCGGCCTGCTGCTCGCCTTCACCCCCTGCGTGTTCCCCATGGTGCCGATCCTGTCCGGTATCATCGCCGGGCAAAGCGATTCCAGCGCCCGCCGCGGCTTTATACTCAGCTGCGCCTATGTGCTCGGCGTGGCGGTGCCTTACACCCTGGCCGGCCTGCTGGTGGCGGTGTTCGGCGCCGGCCTCAACCTTCAGTTTCTGCTCCAGCAGCCGGCGGCCATCCTCACCAGCGTGGTGATCTTCGTGCTGCTGGCACTGTCCATGTTCGGGCTCTATGAGCTTCAGTTACCGGAGCGGCTGCGCAACCGGCTCAACAACGCCGGGCCCAACGGCCGCGGCGGGCTGGGCGGCGCCGTGCTAATGGGCGTGATTTCCGCCCTGGTGGTGTCCCCCTGCGTCACCCCGATCCTGGCCGGCGCCCTGCTCTACGTGGCCGGCACCGGCGACGCGGTCACCGGCGCCGCCTCGCTGTTCGCCCTGGCCCTGGGCATGGGCGTGCCGTTGATCATCTTCGGCACCGGCGGCGGCCATTTCCTGCCCCGCGCCGGCCAGTGGATGGAAGACATCAAACGCTTCTTCGGCGTCGTCATGCTGGGCGTGGCCATCTGGCTGCTCGACCGCATTGTCAGCGACACCCTGACGCTGGCCTTCTACGGCCTGTTGCTGGCGGTGTACGGCGTGCAGCTGGGCGCCCTGGAACCGGTGCGCGAAGGCGGCTCGCGTCTGAAACGGGGCCTCGCCCTGGTGCTGGCCCTGTACGGCGCGATCATGGTGGTGGGCGCCGCCGGCGGCGGCAGCGACCCCTGGCAGCCGCTCAAACCCCTCACCCAGCCGCAAACCGAAAGCAGCGGCCAGGCCGGCGGCGACAACACCGCCGCCACGGCGGACGACGGCCAGCACGGCCCCTGGATCGACGTGGACGGCCGCCAGGGCCTGCGCGACGCCCTGGCCCGCTCCGCCGACGCGGACAAACCGGTGCTGGTGGATTTCTTCGCCGAATGGTGCGTGGCCTGCAAGGTCATGGAAGACACCACCCTCAGCGACCCGCGCGTGCTCGACGCCATGGCCGGCTACGACCTCTACCGGGTCGACATCACCGAGATCAACCAGGAAAACCAGAACATCATGGCCGACTACGACATCTTCGGCCTGCCCAGCTTCGTGTTCTTCGCCCCCGACGGCGAAGAGGTGCCCGAATCCCGCGTGCTGGGCGAGATGGACAGCGAGCGTTTTCTGAAGCATCTGGAGCGGCGCGTGACGCCGCATCTATGACCCCGCGCACATACATGTAACCAATGGTGTAAAGTCCTTTTTTCCTTCATGAGATACCCTTAGACTCCCAAATATAGGGAAAAGTCGGACAAACTGGCTTTTTGCCACACGTTCAACGCAGATAACGACAAATTCAGGGGTATACGCCTTGGCTAGCATCCTCGTCCTGCACGGGCCCAACCTGAACCTGCTGGGCCGCCGCGAGCCGGACCAGTACGGCGCCGCCACCCTGGCGGAGATCGATCAGGCACTGATGGACCAGGCCGCCGAGGCCGGACACCACCTGCAGCATCTGCAAAGCAACGCCGAGTACGAACTGATCGAACGCATCCACGGCGCCCCCGCGGAAGGCATCGATTTCATTCTGTTCAACCCGGCCGCGTTCACCCACACCAGCGTGGCACTGCGCGACGCTCTGCTGGCGGTGCGGATTCCGTTCATCGAGGTGCACCTGTCCAACGTGCACCGCCGTGAAACCTTCCGGCACCACTCTTACTTCTCCGACATCGCCGAGGGCGTCATTTGCGGCCTGGGCGCCACCGGCTACCGGCTGGCGCTGGCCGCCGCTCTGGAAAAACTGGATCAGGCACAGGAATGAGCATGGACATTCGAAAAATCAAGAAGCTGATCGAACTGCTGGAAGAGTCCGGCATTGAAGAACTGGAAATTCAGGAAGGCGAGGAATCCGTGCGCATCAGCCGTGGCAGCCGCCACGCGGCGCCGGTGTACGCCCCGCAGCCCTCGGCCCCCGCGCCCGCACCGGCGGCCCCGGCTCCGGAAGCAGCAGCCCCGGCCCAGGACGACACCCCCAGCGGCCATATGGTGCGCTCGCCGATGGTCGGCACCTTCTACCGCTCCCCGTCCCCGGGCGCGGCCTCGTTCGTGGAGGTGGGCCAGAAAGTGAAAGCCGGCGACGTGCTGTGCATCGTCGAGGCGATGAAGATGATGAACCAGATCGAGGCGGACAAATCCGGCACCATCGACGCCATTCTCGTGGAGGACGGCGAGCCGGTGGAATTCGACCAGCCCCTGTTCTCCATCGTTTAACGGGGGTTGCCCATGCTGGAAAAAGTACTGATTGCCAACCGAGGCGAAATCGCCCTGCGGATTCTGCGCGCCTGTAAAGAGATGGGCATTCGCACCGTGGCGGTGTATTCCAAGGCCGACCGGGATCTGATGCACGTGCGCCTGGCGGACGAGGCGGTCTGCATCGGCCCGGCCCCGTCGGCCAATTCCTACCTGAACATCCCGGCGATCATCAGCGCCGCGGAGGTCACCGACGCCGACGCCATCCATCCCGGCTACGGTTTCCTGGCGGAAAACGCGGACTTCGCCGAGAGCGTCGAACGCTCCGGCTTTATCTTCATCGGGCCGCGCGCGGAAACCATCCGCCTGATGGGCAACAAGGTGTCCGCCATTGAAGCGATGAAGAAAGCCGGTGTGCCCACGGTGCCCGGCTCCAGCGGTTCAGTGGGCGACGACGCCGACGCGGCGCTGATGATGGCCGAGGAGATCGGCTACCCGGTGATCATCAAGGCGGCCTCCGGCGGCGGCGGGCGCGGCATGCGCGTGGTGGAAAGCCGCGACCAGCTGCTCAACGCCATCACCCTGACCCGCTCGGAAGCCAAGAACGCCTTCGGTGACGCCACCGTCTACATGGAAAAGTTTCTGCAGAGACCGCGCCATGTGGAAATCCAGGTGCTGTCCGACGGCGCCGGCCACGCCATTCACCTGGGCGACCGGGACTGCTCCCTGCAGCGCCGCCACCAGAAAGTGGTGGAGGAAGCGCCGGCCCCGGACATCCCCCTGCATTTGAAGAACGAAGTGGCGAAACGCTGCGTGGACGCCTGCAAGGAGATCAACTACCGCGGCGCCGGCACCTTCGAATTCCTCTACGAGGACGAGCGCTTCTACTTCATCGAGATGAACACCCGCGTGCAGGTGGAACACCCGGTCAGTGAAATGATCACCGGCGTGGACATCGTCAAGGAACAGCTGCGCATCGCCGGCGACAACGCCCTCAGGCTGAAGCAGGAGGACGTCACCTTCCTCGGCCATGCCATCGAAGTGCGCGTCAACGCCGAGGATCCGGTCACCTTCGTGCCCAGCCCCGGCCGCATCAGCTACTTCCACGCCCCCGGCGGCAACGGCGTGCGGGTGGACTCCCACGTCTACGGCGGCTACACGGTACCGCCCTACTACGACTCGCTGATCGGCAAGCTGATCACCTGGGGCGAAAACCGGGACGTGGCGTTCGCGCGCATGCGCAACGCCCTGGATGAAATCGTGGTGGAGGGCATCAAGACCAACGTGGCCCTGCACCGGGACAAGATTTTCCGCGACCCCGCGTTCCAGAAAGGCGGCGTGGACATCCACCACCTGGAGAAGAAGCTCGGTTCATGAGCTGGCTTCAGCTCCACATCGCCACCGACCCGGACCACGCCGACGCTTTCCAGGACGCCCTGGAAGCGCTCGGCGCCGGCGCGGTGACGCTCACCGACGGCGCCGACCAGCCGGTCTTCGAGCCGCCCCCGGGGGCCCGCCCCCTGTGGCGCACCACCGTGGTCACCGCCCTGTTCAGCGACGACACCGACACCGACGCCATCCTGGCCCGCCTGGGCGAGCAGGGTCTGGTGTTCGCCGATCACCGTGTCGAAGCACTGGCCGACCAGGCCTGGGAACGGGCCTGGATGGACGACTTCCAGCCCATGCGCTTCGGCGAGCGGCTGTGGATCGTACCCAGCTGGAGCGACCCGCCGCAGCCGGACGCGGTCAATCTCAAGCTGGACCCGGGCCTGGCGTTCGGCACCGGCACCCATGACACCACCGCCCTGTGCCTGGAGTGGCTGGAGCAGACCGACCTGGACGGCAAGCAGGTGCTGGACTTCGGCTGCGGCTCCGGGGTGCTGGCGATCGCCGCGCTGCTGCTGGGCGCGGAGCGGGCGCTGGGCACCGACATCGACCATCAGGCGCTCACCGCCAGCGCCGACAACGCCGCCGCCAACGGCGTCGGCGAGCGGCTCGATCTGTGCCTGCCGGAGGCCCTGGCCACCGACTATCAGTGCGACCTGCTGGTGGCCAATATTCTCGCCGCGCCGCTGATCGAGCTGGCGCCGGCGCTGGCGGGCCGCTGCCGCCCGGGCGCGCCGATGGCGCTGTCCGGCATCCTCGCCGATCAGGCGCAAAGCGTGCGCGACGCCTACGCGCCCTGGTTCGATCTCAGCCCCACCCGGCAGCGCGGCGACTGGGTGCGGGTGGACGGGGTTCGCAAGGCGGACAGATAAGCGGCCGCGGCGCTTGCCGCCACCCCCTGTTTTTCTGTACAACAAACTTTCTATCCCTCAAAACATAAAAACCATGGCCGGCCAGTACAAAACCCGCTGCCCGCATTGCGGTGCCCAATTCAAGATCAGCGACGAGCACCTGGGGCAGGCCCGGGGTGCGGTGCGCTGTGGTTCCTGTCTGCAGATCTTCCAGGCCACCGATCACTTCGTCGGCGAAACGCCGGCGCGGCCCCACGCCGATGACAACGACACCGCCCCCACCGGCGATAACGCCGGGCAATGGCAGTACGCCCTCGACGACGACGAGGACACCGACGGCCGGGACGACGGCAAAAAAAGCGGCGGCTTCGGCGATAGCGAGCTGAGCGATTCGTTCCTGTCCCTGGACCGCGACGGCGACGAAGGGCTGGGTGAGGACTTCTCGGACATGGAAGGCGCCGGCCGGGCCGGCGGCAGCGACGACACCGATGAAGCCTGGGCGGAAGCGCTGCTGGAAGACCTGGACGACGAGGACGAGCCGGCCCCGGCCAGCGCGCCGCCGCCGAAACCCCGCCCGGCGGCCGCGTCCCGCCCGGACCCGATCAGCGAACACGACGACCAGTTCGAGTTTCTGAACAGCACCCCGACCCGGCGCCATAAAGTCGCCAACGAGCGCCTGGACTACATGGCGGCGCCACCCTCCGGACCGGCGGTGACCGCCAAATGGGCGCTGCTGTCGGTGCTCGCCCTGGTGCTGCTGGCGGCTCAATACGCCTTCTTCCATTTCGACACCCTGGCGCGCTCGCCGCAGTGGCGGCCGCTCTACGCGGAGGCCTGCCAGCTGCTCGGTTGCCAGTTGCCGCTGCAGACCGACCTGAGCCGACTGCGCGGCGCCAACCTGGTGGTGCGCAGCCATCCGCACTACCAGAACGCCCTGATGGTGGATGCGCTGCTGTTCAATGAGGGCGACTGGCCGCAGCCGTTCCCGGCGCTGGAGCTGACCTTCAAGGATCTGCGCGGCGACACCGTGGCCATGCGCCGCTTCGCGCCGTCGGAATATCTGCGCGGCGAGCTGGCCGGGCTGGACGCCATGCCGGTGGATACCCCGGTGCACATTGCCCTGGAAATCGTCGATCCCGGCGAGCGCGCGGTGAACTACAACCTGCGCCTGCGCGCCCCCGCGCCGCCGTCGTCCCGGGTGTCCCAGCGGCCCTGATTGATCACGGGCCTTTCCCCCGGCGCTCCGGGTCACTATCATTGTCGCCCCGCGCGGCCCGCGCGGGGCACTTTCAACAGTGTTCCAGGCGACACCTGACTGCCAACCGAACCCGAATCCAGCATGCAAATCGGCTCCTACCTGCTCCCCAACCCCTTGATTCTCGCGCCCATGGCCGGCGTGACGGATCGTCCTTTCCGGCATTTATGCCGGGAGCTGGGCGCCGGGCTGGTGGTGTCCGAAATGGTGACTTCCGACACCCGGCTGTGGGACACCCGCAAGTCCGCCCACCGGCTCGACCATAGCGGCGAGCCGGGGCCGGTGTCGGTGCAGATCGCCGGCGGCGAACCGGACATGCTGGCGCACGCGGCCCGGGCCAATGTGGACCGGGGCGCGCAGATCATCGATATCAACATGGGCTGCCCGGCGAAAAAGGTGTGCAAGCGCGCCGCCGGCTCCGCACTGCTTTCCGACCCGGACCTGGTGGCCCGGATTCTGGACGCGGTGGTGGCGGCGGTGGACGTGCCGGTGACCCTGAAAATCCGCACCGGCCCGACCCGCGACGATCGCAATGCCGTGGCCATCGCCCGCATCGCCGAGCAGGCCGGTATCCAGGCGCTGGCGATCCATGGACGCACCCGCGCCGACAAGTTCAACGGCGAGGCGGAGTTCCACACCGTCCGCGACGTTGTGGCCGCGGTGGGCATCCCTGTTATCGCCAACGGTGATATCAATTCGCCACAAAAAGCCCAACGGATACTGGAAACCACGGGTGCCAGTGGTATCATGATCGGCCGCGCTGCCCAGGGTAATCCCTGGATCTTCCAGGACACCGTGCATTACCTGGATCACGGTCGGCTGCCCCCGGCGCCGAAGGTCGAAGACGTGGCTGCCCGCGTCCTCGCGCACCTGATCGACCTGCATCGCTTTTACGGGGACTACTCCGGCGTGCGCATCGCCCGCAAGCATCTGGGCTGGTATACGCAACACCTGCCCGGCGGGGAAGATTTTCGGCGCGGGTTCAACAGACTGGAAAAGGCCGGCCAACAACGGCGGGCCATTGAGCAGTTTTTCCAACAGATCAGCGCCCTCGGCGACCGGATTCGAATCGGTGGCTACGGCGAGGTGTCTGCCCGGAACAAAGACGGAGCATTGGCCGCATGACCCTTTCTTCAATGAAGACCGCTGCTGCACGGACACTGACAGAAATGAATACCGCTGAATCGCGCAAACCCCATCTCACGCTGGCCCGCAGCGAAACCCACGACACGCTGCGCAACTGCGTGCGACGGTCGCTCGCCGATTACTTCAACCAGCTGGAAGGCGAGCCGGTCAGCGAGCTGTATCAGATGGTGCTGGCGGAAATGGAAATCCCTCTGCTTGAGAAAGTTCTCGAGTACACCCGCGGCAACCAGACCAAGGCCGCCGAGCTGCTGGGCCTGAACCGCGGCACGCTGCGCAAGAAACTCAAGCAATACGGCTTGCTCTGAACGCAACCCGTGACGACAGGGGCAGTTTCCGACTGCCCCTTTCTTATTTTTAAGGTGATCATCCCATGAGCAAGGCCGTTGAACGCGCGCTGATCAGCGTCTCGGATAAAACCGGCATCGTCGATTTCGCCCGCGCCCTCGCCGACCGGGGCGTGGAGCTGTTGTCCACCGGCGGTACCTTCCGCGCCATCCAGGAAGCGGGCATCGCGGTACGCGAAGTGTCCGACTACACCGGCTTCCCGGAAATGATGGACGGCCGGGTGAAAACCCTGCACCCCAAGGTGCACGGCGGCATCCTCGGCCGGCGCGGCCAGGACGATGCGGTGATGGCGGATAACGACATTCGCCCCATCGACCTGGTGGTGGTCAACCTCTACCCCTTTGAACAGACCGTGGCGCGGCCCGACTGCAGCCTCGAGGACGCCATCGAGAACATCGACATCGGCGGCCCCACCATGGTGCGCTCGGCGGCCAAGAACCACGCCCATGTGGGCATCGTCACCGACGCCGGCGACTACGCCCGCGTGCTCGACGATCTGAACGGCAACGGCGGCGCCCTGTCCGACGGCCTGCGTTTCGACCTGGCGATCAAGGCGTTCGAGCACACCGCCGCCTACGACAGCGCCATCGCCAACCACTTCGGCAAGCTGGTGGGCGAGGACAATCAGGATTTCCCGCGCACCATCAACCTGAACTTCAAGAAAGCCCAGGGCATGCGCTACGGCGAGAACCCCCACCAGAAAGCGGCTTTCTATGTGGAGCGTCAGCCCGGCCAGGCGTCCGTGGCCACCGCCCGCCAGCTGCAGGGCAAGGCGCTCAGCTACAACAACATCGCCGACACCGACGCCGCCCTGGAGTGCGTGAAGTCCTTCAGCAAGCCGGCCTGCGTGATCGTCAAACACGCCAACCCGTGCGGCGTGGCGGTCAGCCTGGAGGGCATCGACCAGGCCTACGAGCTGGCCTTCGCCACCGACCCGGAAAGCGCCTTCGGCGGCATCATCGCCTTTAACCGGGAACTGGACGCGGCCACCGCCAAGGCGATCGTCGACCGCCAGTTCGTGGAAGTGATCATCGCGCCCAAGGTGTCCGAAGAAGCCCTGGCCATCACCGCCGCCAAGAAGAACGTGCGCGTGCTGGTGTGCGGCGAATGGGACGGCGCCACCGCCGGCGGCCTGGACTACAAGCGCGTCAACGGCGGCCTGCTGGTGCAGGACCGGGACGTGGGGATGATCACCGAGAAAGACCTCAAGGTGGTGACCAAGCGCGCCCCCACCGAGGCGGAACTGCACGACGCCATTTTCGCCTGGAAGGTGGCCAAGTTCGTCAAGTCCAACGCCATCGTCTACGCCAAGAACCGGCAGACCGTGGGCGTCGGCGCCGGCCAGATGAGCCGCGTTAATTCCGCGCGCATCGCCGCCATCAAGGCCGAGCACGCGGGTCTGGAAGTGGCCGGTTCGGTGATGGCCTCCGACGCCTTCTTCCCGTTCCGCGACGGCCTGGACAACGCCGGCAAGGCGGGCATCCGCTGCGTGATCCAGCCGGGCGGCTCGATCCGCGACGAGGAAGTGATCGCCGCCGCCGACGAAGCGGACATCGCCATGGTGTTCACCGGCATGCGGCATTTCCGGCACTAAGCAAGGATAAGAGAATCGAGCCCATGAAAGTCCTGATCATCGGCGGCGGTGGCCGCGAGCACGCCCTGGCCTGGAAAGTGGCGCAAGCGGAACAGGTGGAGAAAGTGCTGGTGGCGCCGGGCAACGCCGGCACCGCCCGCGACGCCAAGCTGGAAAACGTGGCCCTGGACGTCAACGATCAGACCGGCCTGGCCGACCTGGCCGAGCGCGAAGGCGTGGCGCTGACCATCGTCGGCCCCGAGGCGCCGCTGGTGGACGGCCTGGTGGACTACTTCCAGAGCCGCGGCCTGAAGTGCTTCGGCCCCAGCAAGGCCGCCGCCCAGCTGGAAGGCTCCAAGGCCTTCACCAAGGACTTTCTGGCCCGCCAGAACATCCCCACCGCCGCCTACGGCAACTTCACCGATGTGAACGAAGCCCTCGCCTATGTGCGCGAGCAGGGCGCGCCGATCGTGATCAAGGCCGACGGCCTGGCCGCCGGCAAGGGCGTGATCGTGGCGATGACACTGGAAGAGGCGGAAGCCGCCGTGCGCGATATGCTCGACGGCAACAAATTCGGCGACGCCGGCCACCGGGTGGTGGTGGAGGAATTCCTCGACGGCGAGGAAGCCAGCTTCATTGTCATGGTGGACGGCGAGCACATCCTGCCGATGGCCACCAGCCAGGACCACAAGCGCGTCGGCGACGGCGACACCGGCCCCAACACCGGCGGCATGGGCGCCTACTCACCGGCGCCGGTGGTCACCGATCAGGTGCACCAGCGCATCATGGAAGAAGTGATCCGCCCCACCGTGGCCGGCATGGCGGCCGAAGGCATGCCCTACACCGGCTTCCTGTACGCCGGCCTGATGATCAGCCCGGACGGCCACCCCAAGGTGATCGAGTACAACTGCCGCTTCGGCGACCCGGAAACCCAGCCGATCATGATGCGCCTGAACAGCAGCCTGGCGGATCTCTGCCTGGCGGCGCTGGACGGCGCCCTGGACAGCGTCACCGCCGACTGGGACCCGCGCCCGGCCCTGGGCGTGGTGCTGGCCGCCGGCGGCTACCCGGACGCCTACCGCAAGGGCGATGTGATCCACGGCCTGGACGGCGCCGATTCGGACACCGTCAAAGTGTTCCACGCCGGTACCCGCGAGGACGACGGCCAGGTGGTCACCAGCGGCGGCCGCGTGCTGTGCGTCACCGCCCTGGGCGACACCGTGGCCCAGGCCCAGCAGCGCGCCTACCAGGCGGTGCAGGGCATCGGCTGGGACGACGCCTATCACAGAAGCGACATCGGCTACCGTGCAGTGGCCCGGGAAAAGGCTTAGCATACCCCCTCAGAATAACGAATGAGAAAACCCCGGGGGAGCCATGACCGCATCCACATCGGTGGACACCGCCGGCACGCCCGACGTGTCCCGCCTGAGCGCCTTTATTCCCTTCGACGGCCTGAGCCCGTCGCACCTGCGCGAAATCGAACAGCAGATCACCGTGCACCGGCTCCCCGCCGGCCGGTTGCTGTTCAAGCGCGGCCAGAGCGGCGACAAGGCCTACTTCCTGATCGACGGCGAACTGGATCTGATCGATGCCGGCTTCACGGTGCGCCCGTTCGCCGCCGACGACGATGAGAACTACCTGGCCGTGGACAACTACCCCCGTCATACGGTCAACGCCATCACCCGCGACAGCGCCACCCTCTACAGCATCGACCGGGACAAGCTGGACCTGCTGATGGCCTGGACCCAGGCCACCGAACTGATGCCCGGCGAGCACGACAGCGACGGCGAGGACCATAACTGGATGGACGCGCTGCTGGCCTCGGGGCTGTTCGCGCAAATGCCGCCGGCCAAGCTGCACGCCCTGTTCGTGAAGTTCCAGCCCCGCGAGGTGGAACTGGGCGAAACCGTGGTGCGCGAAGGCGAAAGCGGCGACACCTTCTACGTGATCAAACGCGGCAAGGCGATGGTCAGCCGCGCCAGCGCCGGCGGCGATCAGCCGGTGGCCGGCCTGGCCGCCGGCCGCTTCTTCGGCGAGGACGCCCTGATCAGCGACCAGCCGCGCAACGCCACCGTGACCATGACCAGCGACGGCGAACTGATGTGCCTGGACAAAGCCGACTTCCAGGCCATTCTGCAGGCCACGGTGATCCGCCGCCTCAGCGAGGACCAGCTGGAAGACCGCGTGCTGGAGGGCGAACGCGCCCATGTGCTGATCGACGTGCGCCTGCCCATGGAGGCACGCCATGACCTGATCCCCGGTGCCCGCAACCTGCCGCTCAACCAATTGCGCGAGCAGGCGCCCCGCCTGGAGCAGGAATTCACCTACATCCTCTGCGCCGAAGGTCGACGCAGTGAACTGGGAGCCTATATCCTCTCCGAGGCGGGCTTGGACGCCTATGTGCTGGATCGGGGACATGATGACACTAGGGAAGAACAACAACACAGCGAACGGAACATGGCGGCCAACGCCGAAAGCTGAACGCCACCGGCCGTCACGGCCCCCGGCCTGGCTGTGCTGGCTGCCGGCCCTGCTGATGCTGCTGGCGACCGCCGTCCAGGCGGCGCCGCCGCCCCCCTACGTGGTCAGCAGCCTGCCCGACAACGCACGCCTCACCATCTATTCGGAATACCTGCCCGACCCGGAAGGCACCCTGAGCCTGGAGGCGGTCACCGCCGGCGATTTCGAGGGCCGCTTCAAACCCGCCTCGCGGTTCGTGGAACGGCTGGGCCTGAGCGACCACCCCTGGTGGATACGCATCGCGGTGCAGAACGAACTGGGCGACCAGCGCCGCTTTGCCCTGATGCAGGGGCCCCGCCACTACTTCGACAGTGAATTCTTCCTGCCCGGCGACGGCGGCTACCGCCCCGCCGGGCCCGGCGAGCGCTTCGTGCACCGCACGCCGGTCTATCTGGTCGACCTGCCCCCCGGCGAACCCCAGGTGTTCTACTGGCGGGTCAATCCGCGCGGCAGCCTGATCTACTCCATCAACCTGAGCACCCTGCCGGCGGCGCTCGGCAACGACCCGCTGTTCGCACTCTATTGGCTGCTGTTCGGCGTGATGCTGGCGCTGGCCGTCTATAACGGCCTGGTGGCGCTGATGCGCGGCGGCATCAGCCACGGTTACCATGCCGGCTTCCTGCTCGCCCTGGCCGGCCTGGTGCTGTTTTCGTCCGGCATCCTGGCCGGCCACTCGCTGATCGGCGCCTGGCTGCCGCAACTGAAGATGGGCAGCCTGATGCTGGCGATCATCGGCGCCAGCGGCGTCGGCCGAACCTTCGTGGACAGCCGCCACAACACGCCGCTGCTGGACCGCCTGCTGCGCGGCCTGACCCTGCTGGCGCTGCTGTTTCTGGTGGCGGTGCCCTGGCTGCCGATCGCCGGCGCCCTGGCCGCCGCCTTCGGGCTGGGCCTGGCCGCCGCCGCTCTGCTGGTGGCCCTGGGCTACCAGGCCTGGCACCGCGAGGTGCCGCTGGGCGCCCTGTATTTCTTTACCAGCCTGCTGGTGGGCAGCCCGGTGGTGCTGGGCTGCCTGACCATGCTCGGCCTGGTGCAGAGCAACGTGGACCTGGGCCTGTGCGTGATGATCACCGTCAACCTGGCCGGCTTTATCCAGGCCGCCGGCCTGCGCATCCAGCACCACCAGCACCTGCATGTGAAGATGGAGCACCGGCGCAGCCAGAGCGTGGCGGACACCGTCGACACCACCCGCCGGGAGACCCTGGCGCGCATGGGGCACGACGTGCGCACGCCGCTGAGCGGCATTCTCGGCATGGCCGAAATTCTTGAGGACACGCCGCTGACGCCCAACCAGAAGGACTGCGTGGGCGGCATCCGCAATGCCGGCGAGAGCCTGCTCAAGATCATCAACGATGTACTGGAATACTCACAGCTGTCCGACCAGGGCGCCGACATCAACCGCGAGGCCCTGGACGCCAACGAGCTGCTGATGGGCGCGGTGGATCTGTTCCGCGAGCGGGCGGAAGAGAAGCAGGTGGAGCTGATCACCCACGTGCACACCAACCTGCCGGCGCGCATGGAGGGCGACCCCGGCCGGCTGCGCCAGGTGCTCACCAACCTGATGGGCGCCTTCATACGCCACGCGCAGCCCGGCGAGCTGATCATCGACATTTCCCTGGAGCCCACCGGCCGGGCCGGCCAGGTGCGCTTCGAATTCAGCGGCACGGCGTTGCGGCCCGGCACCTTCCGGGCGCTGCGCGACCCCGCCGCCCGCCAGGACAGCAGCAACCTCAACCTGTCGATCGCCGAGCAACTGGTGGAGGCCATGCAGGGCCGCGCCGGCGAGCGCGACGAGCACGGCGGCGACGTGGCCTACTGGTTCGTGCTGCCGCTGCCGGCCATGGAGGCGCCGCCCAGCGGCCCGGACACCGACATCAGCGCGCTGCAGGGCCGCAGCATGCTGGTGGTCGACGACTCCAGCACCGTCACCCGGGTGATCCGCCATCTGGCCCTGGGCTGGGGCATGCGCGTCACCGCCTGCCACGACCCGCGCGAGGCGCTGGCGTCGCTGCGCACCCAGGCCAACATCAACGAACCCTACGACATCGTGCTGCTGGACCACCACATGCCGGGCATGAACGGCCTGCAGCTGGCGGCGCGCATCCACGAGGACCCGGTGATCACCCACCCCACCACGCTGATCATGCTCACCGGCGTGAACAACGCCCCCACCGCCACCGAAGCGCGCAACGTGAGCATCCACCGGGTGCTCACCAAGCCGGTGTCGGCGCCGCGCCTGAAGCAGGCGCTGGCGGAGGAAATGGGCCTGCGCCGGCCGGTGCGCGAACAGGGGCAGCCGGAAACCCCGGACCCGGCGCTCAAACTGCTGGTGGTGGAGGATCACAAGCTCAGCCAGAAGGTGATTCGCGGCATGCTCAGCAAGCTGGGGCTGAGCGCGGACCTGGCCGCCAACGGCAAGGAAGCCCTGGCGATGGCCACCGAAAAGCGCTACGACCTGATCCTGATGGATTGCGAGATGCCGGAGATGGACGGCTTCGAGGCCACCCAGCGGATCCGTGAGTACGAGCGCCGCCAGGGCCTGGTGGCGGTGCCGATCGTCGCCCTCACCGCCCACATTCTGCGCGAGCACCGCGAGCGCAGCCTGGCCTCGGGGATGAACGCGCACATCCCCAAACCGGTGGAGATGAGCGTGCTGCGAGAGGCGCTGGTGCGCTTTACCCGGAAGGATCCGGGCGCGGCAGACGGCGACGCCAACTGACCGGCGACTCGCCGCGCCAGCGGCGGAAAGCGCGGCTGAACGAGCTGGACTCGGCGAACCCCAGCAACAGGGCGATCTCGGTCAGGTTGAGCGCCGGGTCTCGCAGGTAGAGCTCGGCCAGGCTGCGGCGCAGGCCGTCGAGCACTTCCTGATAGGCCAGCCCCTGGCGCTGCAGCCGGCTCTGCAGGGTGCGCACGGTGAGCCCCAGTTCCGCGGCCACCGCGTCCACGGACGGGTCGCCACTGCCCAGACGCCGGTAGATCGCCGAGCGCACCCGGCTGAGCAGATTGCCGTGGGCGTCGAAGTCCGCCAGCAGGGCCCCGGCTTCTTTCTCCATCATCCGCCCCAGCCCCGGGTCGGCGCTTTCCAGGGAGTGGCGCAGCAGCGCGGCCGGCAAACGCACGCCGTCGAAGTCGGCGTTAAATCGCACCGGCGCCTGGAACCAGTCCCGGTAACGGGCCGCGTCCGCCGGCGGCGGATGGCGGAAGCACACCTCCGCCGGGGCCGCGCCGGGCGGCATCAGCGGGCGCATGAAGGTCACCCAGCCGGTGATCGCCGCCTCGGTGAGCATGCGGCCCGGCTCCCCCGCCACCGGGCACCGCCAGCACAGACGCACCTGGTCACCCTCGTCATGGCGTTCGGTGCGTCCCAGATTGCCGGACAGCTTCTCGAAGCGCATCAGCCGCTCGATGGCTTCGTCCAGATCGCGGCTGGCGAGAATCACGTAGCCCAGCACCTGGTAGGAACGGGGCCGCACCCGGCGCCCGGTTTCAAAGCCCAGGCCGGGGTCGCCGCAGGCTTCCAGAATCACCAGAAACAGGCGCATCACATCGAGCAGCGGCAGCAGCCGCCCCGGGTCGTTGAACACGGCGCCGTCGATGCCCGCCTGTTCCAGCACCGTGGCCCGCTGCAAGCGATAGTGCGCGAGCAGATCCGGCAGCACCGAGTCGACAAAGGCGGCGGACACGCTGCGGTCGGTGCCGGCCACCGCGGGACTGATGTGCATGATGCCCTGGCCCTCTGTTTCACTGGTCAATGAAGCGGTTATGCTAGCATGCCCGTGACTGGTGCCCGGAGACCGGAACGATGACCGAACGACACTTTAGCCCCATGGATCGCCTGCTGAGCCGCGTGGACAGCGCCCTGCGCACCCTGACGCCGGGCTCCGCCCGCGCCGAGCGCCAGCCGCCCAACGCGGACCCGCAGCCGGAGGCGCCGCTCAACCCCAGCGAGCGCCGCCACGTCACCGGGCTGATGCGCATCAACCACACCGGCGAAGTGTGCGCCCAGGCGCTCTATCAGGGCCAGGCCAGCACCGCCACCCTGCCCCATGTGCGCCACGCCATGGAGGCGGCGGCCCGGGAGGAGGAGGATCATCTGGCCTGGTGCGACGACCGCATCCGCGAGCTGGGCGGCGTGCCCAGCCGGCTGAACCCGCTGTTCTACGCGGTCAGCTACGCCCTCGGCGCCGGCGCCGGCCTGGCCGGCGACCGCTGGAGCCTGGGCTTCGTCTCGGAGACCGAGCACCAGGTGGTGCGCCACCGGGAGAACCACCTCACCCGCCTGCCCGCCGGCGACCGGCGCAGCCGCGCCATCCTGGAGCAGATGCGCGAGGACGAGCTGCGCCACGCGGTCACCGCCGAAGGCGCCGGCGGCGCCCCCCTGCCGCCGCCCATCAAAGGCGCCATGGCGCTGATGAGCAAAGTCATGACCTTCACCACCTACAGAATCTGAAGCAGTTAATAGTTAACAGTGAACAGTTAATAGTTGCGCGATAGCGCATTTCCCGTCCTGAAACGAATGAGGCCGCGCCCCACCTGGGTACGCGGCCTCATGCGTTTCAGTCTTGGCTCGAAGCTTCGCCCGCGAGCTGTTAACTGTTCACTGTTAACTATTAACTGCCGTTTTCACATGTTGCGGCTGTAGAAGATTTCGAGCATTTCGGTCTGCAGGCGTTCGCGGATGTCGGCGAGTTCCTTGTCGTCGAACTCGTCGCTGCCGGCGCCGAACAGGTAGTTGTTGATGTCGAATTCCTTGAGCAGCATCTTGGTGTGGAAGATGTTCTCCTGGTACACGTTCACATCGATCATCTGATACCCGTTCTGGGTGTCCTCGGTGAGGAAGTTCTGAATCGAGTTGATGTCGTGGTCGATGTAGTGCTTGGTGCCGTCCACGTCGCGGGTCATGCCGCGTACCCGGTAGTCGATGGTGACGATGTCGGAATCGAAGCTGTGGATCAGGTAGTTCAGTGCCCGCAGCGGTGAAATCACCCCGCAGGTGGAGACATCCACGTCCACCCGGAAGGTGGAGATGCCGTTGTCCGGGTGCGACTCCGGATAGGTGTGCACCGTCACGTGGCTCTTGTTCAGGTGGGCGACCACCGAATCCGGCAGCGGCCCCGGCGCCTCTTCGTCCCAGTCGCCGTCGGTGGGCGGGGATTCGTGCTCGGCGATCAGCATGGTCACGCTGGCGCCCTGGGGATCGTAATCCTGGCGGGCAATATTGAGAATATTGGCGCCGATGATCCGGGTCACGTTGGTGAGGATCTCGGTGAGACGCTCGGCGTTGTACAGCTCGTCGATATACTCGATGTATTCCTTGCGATGCTGCTCGGTTTTCGCATAGGCGATATCGAAGATATTAAAGCTGAGGGACTTGGTCAGGTTGTTAAAACCATGGACCGAAATCTTGGGATTGGGATCTTTCACCACGGCGTTATTTCCCCGCTGGCCGTTATCAGGATTCGATGCTGTAGCTGTGCGTCACTTCCACGCCACCGCGTGTGAGCATAATGGCGGCGGAGCAGTACTTCTCCGCGGACAGTTCCACGGCCCGTTTCACCTGATTTTCCTTGAGGTTATTGCCACTGACCCGGAAATGCAGGTGAATTTTGGTAAAAACGGCCGGAATCTCGTTTTCGGCCCGTTCCGCTTCCATTTCGCAGCGGCAACCGGTCACGTCCTGGCGGGCCTTGCGCAGGATGTGCACCACATCGAAGCTGGAGCAGCCACCGACGCCCATCAGAACGGTTTCCATGGGCCGCGCGCCACGGTTTTTGCCGCCGTGATCCGGCGGTCCGTCCATCACCAGAGTATGGCCGGTTTCCGACTCGGCCTGGAAACAGACATCGCCCTGCCAATCAACCACCGCTTTCATTCGAGTCTCCTGCTCACGCCCTCGCGGAATGGCCGCGAAGACTACCACAGACCACCCCCACGCCATACCCCGGCGAACGTAGAACAGCGCCGGGCTGGCGCGCGGCGCGGCGAAGCGGCAGACTGTGGACCGGTTCCCTTGGCAGTCACGTGAAAAACAGGCAAACTCCATAAGCTTAAATAGCTAAGACTTTTTTCCGGCTTTTAAGCAGCGTGCCCAGAAGCAGAGAGCCCATGAGCGACGGTAACAAGATAATTCCAAATCTGGACCAATTTCTCGCCAACTGTCATCGCCGAAAGTACCCGGCCAAAAGCACCATCATCTACGCCGGTGACGAGTCGGACGCCCTGTACTACATCCTCAAGGGCTCCGTGACGGTGATGATCGAGGACGACGATGGCCGTGAGATGATCATGGCCTACCTGAATGAAGGCGACTTCTTCGGTGAGATGGGCCTGTTCGAGGCCGATCCGTCCCGTTCCGCCTGGGTGAAAGCGAAAACCGAGTGCGAGGTGGCGGAGGTCAGCTACCCCAAATTCCGCCAGCTGGCCCGCGAGGACGCCGAGATCCTGTTCGCGGTATCCGCGCAGATCGCCGGACGCCTGCGCGCCACCACCCGCAAGGTCGGCGACCTGGCGTTCCTGGACGTCACCGGTCGCGTCGCCGGCACCCTGCTGGACCTGTGCAAGCAGCCCGACGCCATGACCCACCCGGACGGCATGCAGATCAAGGTCACCCGCCAGGAAATCGGCCGCATCGTCGGCTGCTCCCGCGAAATGGTCGGCCGGGTGTTGAAGAACCTGGAGGAGCAGGGGCTGGTGTCGGTGAAGGGGAAGACTATGGTGGTTTATGGCACCCGCTGAGAGCAGTTAACAGTTAACAGTGAATAGTTAACAGCGGCGCGGTGCCGGACCGTGCCACCTGCAACGAAAGAGGCCGCGCTCCTGGCTTGGGGCGCGGCCTCTTTGCGTTCAGGGTGGTACCGGCGCAGCACCGCGCCGCTATTCACTGTTCACTGTTAACTATTCACTAGAAAAACAATGCTTTAAGGGCCGCGCCCGGATCCTCAGCCCGCATAAAGGCTTCGCCGACGAGAAAGCCATTGATTCCGTTTTTGCGCATCAGGCGGACGTCGTCGCGGGTGTGGATGCCGCTTTCGGTGATCACCAGGTGGTCGCCGGGGACCTGCTCGGCGAGCTCCAGGGTGGTGTCCAGGCGGGTGTCGAAGGTGTGCAGGTCGCGGTTGTTGATGCCGATCAGCTCGATGTTGAGCTTCAGCGCCCGGGCCAGCTCGTCGGCGGTGTGCACTTCCACCAGCACGTCACAGCCGGCCCGCTGGGCGGCGTGGTAGAGCTGGTCGAGCTGGGCGTCGGACAGCGCGGCCACGATCAGCAGCACCGCGTCGGCGCCCATGGCGCGGGTTTCGAACACCTGCCACGGGTCGATGATGAAGTCCTTGCGCAGCACCGGCAGGGAGACCGCGTTGCGGGCGGCGCGCAGGTAGTCCTCGTGGCCCTGGAAGAAGTCCTGGTCGGTGAGCACGGACAGGGCGCTGGCGCCGGCGCCTTCATAGCGGCGGGCGATGTCCACCGGGTCGAAGTCCTCGCGGATCAGCCCCTTGCTGGGGGAGGCTTTCTTGACCTCGGCGATCACCGCCGGCCGGCCGGCGGCCACGCTGGCGTACAGCGATTTGGCGAAGCCCCGGGCCTTGCCCTGGTTGCCCGCCATGGCTTCCAGTTCGCCCAGGCTGTAGCGCTGCTGGCCGGCCTGGATCTCCTCGCGCTTGCGTTCGACGATGCGCTCCAGAATGGTTCCGCTGATGGCTGCGTCGCTCATACCTCTTCCTTCAATGCGAAAGTGAACTGCGCCAGTTCGCGCATGCGCTCGGCGGCTTCGCCATTGTGGACCAGATCCTCGGCCATCCGAACCCCCTCTTCCAGGGTGCGGGTGACACCGGACACATAGATGGCGGCGCCGGCGTTGAGGGTGATCATGTCGGCGGCCTTGGCGGCGTTGCCTTCTTTACGCTTGCTGAACGCCTCGCGGATCAGCGCCAGCGACGCCTTCGGGTCGGTCACGTCCAGCCCCACCAGGGAGGCGGACTCAATGCCCACGTCTTCCGGGGTGAGGCTGTATTCGCGCACTTCCCCGTCCTTGAATTCCGCCACATGGGTGCGCCCGGCCAGGCTGATTTCATCCAGGCCGTCGAGGCCGTGCACCACCATCACGTGCTCGGCGCCCAGGCGCCCCATCACTTCCGCCATGGGCCGGCACAGCTTGTCGGAGAACACGCCCACCACCAGCCGCTGCACGCCGGCCGGGTTGGTCATCGGGCCGAGAATATTGAACAGGGTACGCATGCCCAGTTCCTTGCGCGGGCCGATGGCGTACTTCATGGCGCTGTGGTGGGACGGCGCGAACATAAAGCCGACGCCCACCGCGTCCACGCACTGGGCCACCTCGTTGGGGCTCAGGTCCAGGCGGATGCCGGCTTCCTCGAGCAGATCCGAGGAGCCGCTTTTCGAGCTCACCGAGCGGTTGCCGTGCTTGGCCACCCGGCAGCCCGCCGCCGCCGCCACGAAGGCGCTGGCGGTGGACACATTGAACAGATTGGCGCCGTCGCCGCCGGTGCCGACGATGTCCACCAGGTGGCGGCGGTTGTCGATCACCACCGGGGTGACCAGTTCGCGCATCACCATGGCGGCGCCGGTGATTTCGTCCAGGGATTCGCTTTTCATGCGCAGGGCCACCAGAAAGCCGCCGATCTGCGCATCGGTGGCGCCGCCGGTCATGATCTGGCGCATCACGTCGTTCATCTGCTCGGTGGACAGGTCGATGTGATCGACCACCGTGGCCAGGGCCTCCTGGATGTTCATGCGCTTTCCCCCTTCAGAAAGTTGTTGAGCAGATCATGGCCGTGTTCGGTAAGGATCGACTCTGGATGATACTGCACGCCTTCCAGCGGCAGCTCCCGGTGGCGCATGCCCATGATCTCGTCCATGTCGCCGTTATCGTCCAGGGTCCAGGCGGTCACCTCGAAGCAGTCCGGCAGGCTGGCCTTGTCCACCACCAGGGAGTGATAGCGGGTGGCCGTGTAGGGACTGGGCAGGCCGCGGAACACACCCTTGCCGGTATGATGCACCGGCGAGGTCTTGCCGTGCATCACCGTGCGGGCGCGCACCACTTGGCCGCCGAACGCCTGGCCCAGGGCCTGGTGGCCCAGGCAGACGCCAAGAACCGGTATCTTGCCGGCGAAGTGCTTGATGGCGTCCACGGAAATGCCCGCCTCGTTGGGCGTGCACGGCCCCGGCGAAATCATCAGCCGGTCGGCGTTGAGCGCTTCCATGCCGGCCAGGTCGATCTTGTCGTTGCGGTGCACCAGCACCTCGGCGCCCAGCTCCTGCAGATACTGCACCAGGTTGTAGGTAAAGCTGTCGTAGTTGTCGATCATCAGTACGCGCATTACTGGTTCCCCCCGTCCCCGTTGGCGCCGCCCAGGTCGAGGCCGCCCAGCGCCATATTCACGGCGCGGAACACGGCGCGCGCCTTGTTCATGGTTTCCTTCCATTCCAGGTCGGGCACCGAGTCGGCGACGATGCCGCCGCCGGCCTGCACGTACAGACGGCCGTCCTTGACCACGGCGGTGCGGATGGCGATGGCCATGTCCATGTCGTCGTTGAAGCCGATGTAGCCCACGGCACCGCCGTAGACACCGCGCTTGGTGGGCTCCACCTCGTCGATAATCTCCATGGCGCGGATCTTGGGGGCGCCGCTCAGGGTGCCCGCCGGGAAGGTGGCGGCCAGCACTTCCAGCGGCCCCAGGCCCTTGCGCAGGGTGCCTTCCACGTTGGAGACGATGTGCATCACGTGCGAGTAGCGCTCGATCTCCATGTTGCCGGTGACACGCACCTGGCCGGGCTCCGCCACCCGGCCCACGTCGTTGCGGCCCAGGTCGATCAGCATCAGATGCTCGGCGATCTCTTTCGGGTCGGCGAGCAGCTCCTCTTCCAGCTCCTTGTCGCGCTGCGGCGTGGCGCCGCGTTTGCGGGTGCCGGCGATGGGCCGCACCGTGACCTGGTCGTCCTCCACCCGGGTGAGGATCTCCGGCGAGGAGCCGGCGATGTGAAAATCCTCCAGGTCCAGATAAAACATATAAGGGGACGGGTTCAGATAGCGCAGCGCCCGGTACAGGTCGATGGCCGGGGCCGGAAAATCGCAGCTCATGCGCTGGGCCGGCACCACCTGCATGACGTCGCCGGCGAGAATGTACTCGCGGATCTTCTCCACGGCGGCGGCGTGCTGCTCGCGGGGAAACTCGGAGACGAAGTCGTTTTCGTCCACCGGCGCGCCGTACACCTGGTGCTCCGGTTCCGGCAGCGGCGCGCGCAGGCGGCGCTCCAGCTCGTCCAGACGGGCTTCGGCGCCGGCCACCGCGTCCGCGGCGTCGGGGCTCACGTGCACGATCAGGAACAGGCTGCCGCGCAGGTTATCGAACACCACCACTTCCTCGGAGCGCATCAGCAGGATGTCCGGCACCCGCAGCACGTCCTCGCCACGCGCCGGGCCCAGCCGGGGCTCGAAATAGCGCACGCTGTCGTAGCCGAAATAGCCCACCAGGCCGCCGTTGAAGCGGGGCAGCCCGGGCACGTCCGGGGCCCGGTACTGGAGACGGTAGTCTTCGATCCAGCCGATCGGGTCGTCGCTGTCGAGCTCCTCGACGACGGCGCCGTCGGCATCGCTCACGGTGATGCGCGGGCCGGTGATGCGCACCACCTCGCGGGCCGGCAGGCCGATGATCGAATAGCGGCCCCAGCGCTCGCCGCCCTGCACCGATTCGAACAGGTAGCTGTAGGGCCCGGCGGCCAGCTTGCGGTAGGCGGACAGCGGCGTGTCCAGATCCGCCAGCACTTCGCGCACCATGGGTACGCGGCTATAACCCTGGCGGGCGTAATCGTCCAGATTGCGTGGTGACATGGTGGTCCCCGGTCTTTGTCAGGTGCGGCAATCGCAAGTCGTGAATTGTAGCGGAAAAACTGCGGAGACTCTCAGGCAACCAGCGGCACCGGGAGACTCCCGAGGGCGAGCGTCACCATCGCCAGCCGGCGGGGGAGAAAGGCAGGAACGAATTAAGCAGGTTTGAGCGGTCCATGGGCGGATTCTAGCGCCGCTTCGGGGCCGATGCCAACACCCGTTTGGGGAATGGCCAAGCGCCCGTCAAGACGCCATACTGCGTGCCCATGAGCTTACCCCAGCGATGGACAGACTGGTTCGAGGCCACCCGCAAGGCCGCCCCCCACTGCTTTATGCAGCTCGCCACCGTGGGCGACGACGGCGGTGCCCGCTGTCGCACCCTGAGCCTGCGCGAGCGCCACGGACGGGCCCTGTGGTTCACCACCGACCAGCGCAGCGAAAAAGCCATGCAGCTGGAGCGCCAGGCCGGCGCCGAAGCCTGCTGGTACGACCTCACCAGCCGCACCCAGTGGCGTTTCCGCGGCCGGGTGCATTTCCTCACCCCGCAACAGCACCCCGAGGACACTCTACGACTGTGGCGCCTGATCGACCGCGAAGCCCGGGCGCGCTTCTGCGGCCCGCCGCCCGGCAGCCTCTGGCAACCGCCCAAATCCGACCACTACCGCTCCCTGCCGCCCACCCCGGAAGACCACCCGGCGGAAGACTTCTCCATCCTGGTGCTCACCGCCGACCAGGTCGACGTCCTCGAACTCGCCGAATCCCCTCACCGCCACTGGCAATACCACGGCGAAGGACGCGGGGCCCCCACGCGGCTAGTACCTTAAAGGCAGTTGATAATTGATAATTGACAGTTGATAGTGGACAGTTGATAGCTAAAACAACGCGGGCGCTGCCCGCGAGCTATCAACTGTCAATTATCAACTATCAATTGCTCTCTATTTTACTTGTCGTTTGCCGAGTTTGCGGGCGAGGGTGCGGCGGTGCATGCCGAGGCGGCGGGCGGTTTCGGAGATGTTGAAGTCGGTCTCGGCGAGGGTTTCGTGGATGCGTTCCCACTCCAGGGTTTTGATCGAGGTGGGGCGGCCGGTGACTTCCACTTCCACGTTGCCTTCGGCGCGTTCGAAGGCGGCTTCGATGTCGTCGGTGTTGGAGGGTTTGGCCAGGTAGTGGCAGGCGCCCAGCTTGATCGCTTCCACCGCGGTGGCGATGCTGGCGTAGCCGGTGAGCACCACGATCAGGGTTTCCGGGTCGTGCTCGCGCAGGGCCTGCACGCAGGCCAGACCGGAGGCGCCGCCTTTGAGCTTGAGATCCACCACCGCGTAGTCCGGGGTTTGCTCGCTCAGCACCTCGCGCAACACGTCCAGGCTGTCCGCGTGGCGCACTTGATAGCCGCGCCGTTCGAACGAACGGCCCAGGGTACGGGCGAACGCGGCGTCGTCCTCGACGATCAGCAGGGTTCGCTGGTGTTCCGGCTGCTCAGTGCTCATAACCGCCCTCCTTCCGGTCCGGTTCATCCATCCGCTGTTCATCGATCTCCTGTTCATCGATGGTAAGCGCCGACAGCGGCAGCGTCAGGGTCACCACGGCGCCGCCCTGGGGGCGATTGCCGGCGCTGACGTTGCCGCCCAGGGTGCGCACCACATTGAACACCAGGAACAGGCCCAGGCCGCCGCCGGGGCGGCCCTTGGTGGATTGATAGGGGCGCCCCAGGTGGCTGAGCATGGCCTCGGAAAAACCGGCGCCCTGGTCCATCACCGAGACGATCAGCGTATCGTCGCGGCGGCTGACTTCCAGCCCCACCCAGTGCGGCGACGCCTCCAGGGCGTTGTCGAGCACGTTATGCACGGTCTGTTTGAGCGCGGAATCGGAGATGATCGCCCGGTCCTCGCCGAACAGGTTGCGGTATTCGAAGTCGTTCACCGGGCGGGTGGTGCGCCACTCCGCCACCAGTTCGTCGACGAAGGCGTGCACGGTGGTCTCTTCCGAGGCTTCGCCGCGGGCCTCGCCGGCGGACAGCAGAATACCGCTGACGATGGATTTGCAGCGCAGCACCTGGGTCTGCATTTCGCCGATCTCCTGGGCCAGATCCGGGTCGGACTGGAACACCG
>NZ_CAXPXK010000098.1:0-113578 GCF_964221125.1 Alloalcanivorax sp. | reverse complement strand
GCCCGCGAGGCCAACGTGCAGGTCTTTATTCGTGCCGATGAAGACGCGGTGTACAGCATGGTTGTATCCGGCATGGCCTCGCTGCAACGGGCCGGGGTGACACAGCTCGGGTTGATTACCGAGGCCCCGCAATGACGGATGTGATCCGTGCCCACCACCTGCCGGAAGACAGCGTGTGGCAACGCCGCCAGCGGTGGCTGGCGGTGGCGATCAGTGTGCTGCTGCATGGCCTGCTGGCGTTGTTTCTGTTTGGCGACTGGATGCCGTCCACGCCGCCGGCGCCGGTGATTCAGACCCTGGAGGCCCGTCTGGTGACCTTGCCGCCGCCACCCCCGGAGGTCGCCCCCGCGCCCGCCCCGGAACCCGAACCGGAACCCGCCCCGGAACCTGAGCCGAAGCAGGCGGACCTGGCGTGGGAGAGGACTGAGCCGGAGCCTGAACCAGAGCCAGAGCCAGAGCCAGAGCCAGAGCCAGAGCCAGAGCCAGAGCCAGAGCCGGAGCCGGAGCCGGAGCCGGAGCCGGAGCCTAAGCCCGAGCCCGAACCCGAACCTGAACCTGAACCTGAACCTGAACCGGAGCCCCGGCCGGAATCCCAGCCCGAGGCGAGGGAGCAACCGCCGCGGGCGCAGGAAGAAGTGGCCGGCGAGTCCACCGCCGAGTCCTCGGCGCCGGTCTTTGTCCCCGAGCAGGTGGCCGCCAGCGACATCGAGAGCAGCTACCGGCCACTGAGCAAGGCACCGCCGAACTATCCGCGCCGCGCCCTGATGCGCGACATGGAAGCGGACTGCACCGTGACCTACACGGTCAACAAGCAAGGGCGTGTGGAAGCCTTGAAGATTGAGGAAGGCGAGTGCCATCCGCTGTTCGAGCAGCCGTCGCTGGCGGCGGCCCGAAAGTTCCGGTACAGCCCGCACAAGATCGACGGTAAAGCGGTCACCGTCACCGGCGTCAAAAATACTTTCCATTACCGGCTGAGTCGTTGAGCGCGCGGCCAGGGGGAATATCGTGAAAAAACTCCGTCAACAACATGAACACTTTCACCGGACCCTTGAGGCCCAGGGTGATGTGTCAGTGAATACGTCAACCAACCGGTCGCTGGACGACGTGATCCGGCTGCGTCGCCGCGGTTTTTTGAAAGGCTCCCTGGCGCTGGCGGTATCCGGTTTCATGGGCGGCTCGTTATCGGGCTGCGCTTCCGGAGGCCGCGCCGCGCCGCAGGGCTTCGAGGCGGTGCCGATACATACCGGGGAAGACTTCGACACCGTGGTGGTGCCGCCGGGCTATACCGCCCGGCCGTTCTTTTCCTGGGGCGACGCGGTGCTGGCGGACGCGCCCGCCTGGCGGCCGGACGCCGGCAACAGCTGGCAGGATCAGCTCAAGCAGGGCGGGCAGAACAACGACGGCATGCACTTCTTCCCGTTCCCGGACGATCCCAACGGCCGTGGCCTGCTGGTGGTCAACCACGAGTACGTCAATCCGACGCTGCATCGCGATGGCTTTGACTTCGTCGATGGCAAACGGCCGCTGGAACAGGTGCGCAAGGAGCAGGCCGCCCATGGCGTCAGCGTGATCGAGATTGCAAAAGACCCGGCCGGCCAGTGGCAGCGGGTCGTCCCCTCACGGTGGAACCGCCGCGTCAGCAATCTGACGGATATGGAAATCCGCGGTCCGCTGGCCGGGCACGATCTGATGAAGACGGTGGACGACCCGGCGGGCAAAACCGTGATCGGGACCTTGAATAACTGCTCCATGGGGTACACGCCCTGGGGTACCTACCTCGCCTGCGAAGAGAACTGGCACGACTATTTCGTCAACCGGGACAGCAGCGACCGGCGGACGTCCCATCGGCGTTACGGGATCCTCGATGGGGAGCGGGCGGACAAGTACGCCTGGAATACGGCGGAGCCGCGCTTCGACGCCACCGCCGATCACAGCCGGCCCTTCGGCGGCCACGTTCAGGAACCGCACCGCTTCGGCTGGGTGGTGGAGATCGACCCCTTCGACCCGGACTCCCGGCCCATCAAACGCACCGCCTTCGGCCGCTTCTGCCGGGAAGGCTGCACCGCCTCCCTGGGCGACGATGGCAGCATGGCGTTTTACTCCGGCGACGACTCCCGTGGCGAATACCTCTACAAGTTCGTGCCGGAGGGCCGCTACATCGAAGGCGACCGCGAGCACAACCGCCACCTGCTCGACAGCGGCACCCTGTACGTGGCCCGCTTCGATGGCGACGGGCGCGGCGTCTGGCTGCCGCTGGTGCACGGTGAGAACGGCCTGACCCGGGCCAACGGCTTCGCCGACCAGGGCGAGGTGCTGGTCAACGCCCGCGCCGCCGCCGACCGGCTGGGCGCCACGCCCATGGACCGCCCGGAGTGGGTGGCCGTGGACCCGAATAATCGGGAGGTGTACGCCACCCTCACCAACAACCACAAGCGTGGTCACGCCCACCCGATTAACGCCGCCAACCCCCGCCACGACAATCACCATGGCCAGATCATCCGCTGGCGCGAGCAGGGCGCGGATGTCACCGCCACCCGCTTCACCTGGGATTTGTTTTTGCTGGCCGGGGAAGCGCAAGGCGGCCACCCCGATCACCTCACCGGCACCATCAACGGCGATATTTTCTCTTCGCCGGACGGGCTGGCCTTCGACGCCGCTGGCCGGCTGTGGATCGAAACCGACTACGACGACCGGGACCCGTTGATGGAAAACATGGGCTGCAACCAGCTGCTGTGCGCCGACCCGCAAAGCCGGGAGGTGCGCCGCTTTCTGGTGGGGCCGCGCGGCTGCGAGATCACCGGCATTACCTTTACGCCGGACCAGCGCACCCTGTGGGTGAATATCCAGCACCCGAAAATCAGCTACCCCGCCAGTGATGGTGTGACCCGCCCCCGTTCCACCACCGTGATGATCACAAAAGAGGACGGCGGAGTGATCGGCACCTGACCTCACTCTTTACTCCGGCGACCCGCCGCACGTGCCGGGTAACCTAATGTCCACCTTGTTTGGCACGAAAGGCCCGTTACAGGTCCATCCGCCGGCGCCATGATGGTGGCCGACTTGGTAAAGGGGCTGACTATGCAAATCGATACGAGCACGCCGGTGATGGTCACTGGCGCCACCGGCTACGTGGCCGGCCGTCTGGTGGAGCGTTTGCTGGAAGAGGGCGTCACCGTGCACGCAGCGGTGCGCAACCCGGATGACAGCCACAAGCTTCAGTATCTGAACGCCATCGCGGAAAAAACGCCGGGTAGCATCCGCTACTTCAAGGCGGACCTGCTCTCACCCGGTTCCTACGCGGAGGCCATGGCCGGCTGTTCGGTGGTGTTTCACACCGCGTCGCCGTTCACCACCACGGTGAAGGATCCGCAAAAGGAGCTGGTGGAACCGGCGCAGCTGGGCACCCGCAACGTGCTGGAAACCGTCAACGAGACGCCGTCCGTGAAACGGGTGGTGCTGACCAGCAGCTGCGCGGCGATCTACGGTGACAACGCGGACCTGAAGCACACCGCCAGCGGCGTCTTCACCGAAGCGGACTGGAACACCAGCTCGTCGCTGGATCACCAGCCCTACGCCTACTCCAAGACGGTGGCGGAGAAAGAGGCCTGGAAGATCGCCGATGCCCAGGACCGCTGGGATCTGGTCACCATCAATCCGTCCCTGGTGGTGGGGCCGGGCATCAACCCGAACGCCACTTCCGAGAGCTTCGACATTCTGTGTCAATTCGGCGACGGCACCGCGCGCCCCGGCGTGCCCGATGTGGGCATCGGCGTGGTGGACGTGCGCGAAGTGGCCGAAGCGCACCTGCGCGCCGCCTACCTGCCCGAAGCCAATGGCCGCTATATCCTCTCCGGCCATAACACCGACTTCCCGGAGATGGCCGCCGTGCTGCGCCGCCGCTTCGGCAAGAAATACCCGATCCCCAAGCGCACCCTGCCCAAGGCGGCGGTATGGCTGGTCGGCCCGGTGGTGAACAAAACCCTCACCCGCAAGTTCGTCAGCCGCAACGTCAACCTGCCGTGGCGCGCCGACAACAGCCGCAGCCGTGAACAACTCGGCATCCAGTACCGCCCGTTGGACGAATCCTTGAACGAATTCTTCCAGCAATTGGTGGACAGCGGCCAGTTGAAGAAGTAACGGCGCTGGTCACTGCCGAGCCTTGGTCTACGGGGTGGTGTTGTGCGGTGGATGCTCTAAACTCCTGGTTGTCTTTGAAACCAACAATGAGATAGGTCATGTCCCACACTGACCCTTATTCCGACGGTCAGGCGCACAATGCCGGAACCGCGGCCCCCGGTGATTTGACGGCATTGTCGCCGTTCTCGCTGGCCAACCTGTTTGATACGCTCCCTGAAGCGGTGGTGGTGGCGGACCGGGAGCGCCGGGTGGTGTATATCAACGCGGCGGCGGAAACGCTGTTCGGCTACCGGCTGGCGGACCTGCGTGGCAGGAAAACCGAGATTTTCTACGCGAACCAGGCCGACTTCCTCAACATGGGTAAGCAGCGTTACAACACGACGGCGAGCCGGGGTTTTTCCGCGTACCGTGTCTTATACCAGTGTTCCGACGGGTCGCAGTTTTTGGGCCAGACGTCCGCAGGCGGCTTGTCCGGTGCTCAAGGGGAGATACAGGGGTACTTGGCGTTGATTCGGCCAGCTCGCTCCTTGGAACAGTCCGTGGACACGTTGCAGCGCTTGCATGCCATTACCGCCGATATGAAGCGGGATCATCGCGCCAGAATGGCCGATATTCTGGCGCTGGGGGCCAGGCATTTCGGATTGGACCTGGCGATCCTTTCCAGCATCCAGGGTGAGGTTTACCGCGTCGAGCATTGCCATGATCCGGCTGGTGGGCTGTCGCCGGGTACCACTTTTGATCTCGGCGGTACCTATTGCGTGCATGTCTTGAGCGCGGATGGGCCGGTGGGGTTTCATCATGCCGGGGAAAGTGAAATCCGTACCCATCCGTGCTACCGAGATTTCGGCCTGGAGGCGTATATCGGCAGCCCTATTCAGGTGAACGGGGCGTTGTACGGCACGCTGAATTTCTCCTCGGTACGAGCCTGCGAGCCCTTTTCCCGTGATGATCTGGTGTTGATGCAGCTGCTCGCTGACACCGTGGGTTACGAGATACACCAGAGTGCCATGCAAAAGCAGCTGGGGGTGCTGGCCCGTACCGACGAACTCACCGGCCTGGCCAATCGGCGTGCGGTGATGGAGTCGCTGCGCTGGCAGATGTCGCATTCACTGCGGTCCGGCCTGCCGCTGACCATAATGTCGCTGGATCTGGACCATTTCAAGGCTATTAACGATACCTGGGGGCACGCGGCCGGGGATCAGGTGCTGCGTGGCTTCTCCGAACTACTTGGCGGCGTGACCCGAGAGGTTGATCTGTGCGGCCGGCTCGGCGGGGAGGAGTTTATCGTAGTGCTTCCGGACACGGACGCCAGCGGCGGCTGTGTGGTGGGTGACCGGTTGCGCCGTCGTCTCGCGGGGACCCCGATGCCGGTGTCGGAAAGGGAATCGATCCAGGTCACGGTGAGTGCGGGCCTGACGTCGCTGCAGCCGGAAGATGACCTGGAATCGATGCTCCAACGCGTCGACCTCGCCCTGTATCAGGCCAAGCAGGGCGGCCGTGATCGTTTGTGCGTTGCCCAGGAGTAGCCCGGTATGACGTATGGCCCGCGGCCCGGCCTTAACCTGGCCTGACTGACCCCCCCGCACACCAACCACAACGACCAGATCATCCTGCGGGGCTTCGCTCACCCGCAGCAAAAATCTTACCTGTCAGCGAGCTAATTGCTGACAGCACGCCCCGTGTGTTGCCGACATCTCTTTGGATTCAGTCGCTCTAGAGTGGGCTGAAGGCTGATTGGCCGCCCTTTTAATATATACGCAGGTAGCGTACAGTATGGATGCTGTGTTCGTGGAACTGGCGCCCTTTCGCCGTCATCGCGCGGGGTATCTGGATGATGACGCCTATCGGTTGCTGCAGCAGCTATTGATGTCGCGCCCGGAGGCGGGCGCCCTGATGCGCGGGACAGGCGGGCTTCGTAAGCTGCGCTTCGCCGATGAGCGCCGGGGTAAGGGCAAGCGCGGGGGCTTGCGGGTTATTTATTATTGGTGGCGCGGTGGCGGCCAGTTCTGGCTGTTCACTCTCTACGGTAAGGACGAAGCGAGTGATCTGACCGCTGAGCAAAGAACCGCGTTGAAGAGGATGCTGCAGGTAGAAACAGAGGCCAGGAGAGGCTTATGAAACGGGATCTGTTTGCCGAACTGAAAGAGGGCTTCGCGGAGCTTGAAGCCGAGCGCCACGGGAAACTCACCCTGCGCGACCAGCCCGCGCGCTGGGCGCCGGTGGCCGGCTTTGATGCGCAGGAGCTGTTGGCGCTGCGCGAGAAGCTGGGCCTGTCGCGGGGCGTGTTCGCGACCTACCTGCGGACCAACCCCCGTACGCTGGAAAACTGGGAGCAGGGGCGGGCCAGGCCGAACGCCCAGGCCGCCATTCTGCTCCGCCTTATCCAACAATACCCAGACACTCTGGAGCGCCTGGCGCGTCTTTAATCCAGGCCCATGGCCGCGTCGACGCCGGTTTCCACCGAGGCTTCCGTATCCTGGCGGATCTCCAGGTAGGAGTCGTTGGCCTCGGTGTAGGCTGGCCATTGCAGGCTGGACGGGCTGGGGTCGCCGGTCTTCGCGAAGTTGGTCCACATCGTCATCATCAGCTCGCTGACGGTGGCGTCGTCGGCGCCGTACTGCATGGACAGGAAGATGTCCTGCGGGTCGCCGGCGCTGCCGGTCACGCCGTTGCCGTTCAGGTCGCCGATCTCCGGCCGTGTGCCTTCCGGCGTCAGCACCAGGCCGAGCAGGAAGTTCTGCACCAGCCCGCTCGGGTGGTTGAACAGATAGGGCAGTTCGCAGCCGTGGCAACTCTGCAGCCCCAGGGCTTCCCAGCCGTCCGGCACCCGGGTGAACTTGTAAACGTACTGGTCGGATTGGTAATCCTGGGAACGCTGTTCCAGCCACACCGGCAGGGCGCCGCGCAGGCTGGTGTAGTCGCCGGCGGTGACGCCGGCCATCAGCGGCACGTCGCTGGGCATGCCGTCGAGCACGTTCTGGTAGTAGGTTTTCGGCTGGTAGTAGTAGTCCGCGTTGGGCCGGTAGGTCTGGCGCGGAATGTTATTCTCCGCGTCGGCGTCGGTGAAGGCGGTCCAGGGCAGTTGCCGGGCTTCTTCCAGGGAGTCCACGCCGACCCGGTCGAACAGGGCGCTGCCGATGGCTTCCGATTCGGCCAGGGAGTCCGCCGGCACGCTGTCGGTGTCCAGCGGGGCGAAGCCGCTCATGACGATGGCTTTGTGGAACAGGCCGGTGGCCTGCGGCGAGTTCATCAGCGAGTAGGTTTTGCCGCCGCCGCCGGACTGGCCGAAGATCGTCACGTTATCGGCGTTACCGCCGAAGGCGGCGATGTTGTCCCGCACCCATTCCAGGGCCATTACCAGATCCATCTGGCCGTAGTTCCCGGAGCCGCCGTAGCCGCTTTCCTCGCTGAGGTCCGGGTGGGCGATGTAGCCGAACGGGCCCAGTCGGTGGTTGACGGTGACCAGCACCACGCCCTTTTTGGTGAGGCTGTCCGGGTTGTTGTACTGCTCGGAATTGGCGGACAGGATCGCGAACGAGCCACCGTGGAACCAGACCATCACCGGCAGGTTTTCGGCGTCCTTGGGCGCGGTGACGTTAAGGTACAGCGAGTCTTCGCTCATGCCGCCTTCGTTGATGCTCTCCAGCGCCCGGTCCTGGGCGGATTGGTCCGCCCACTCCACCGCGTCGCGCACGCCGTTCCAGGGTTCCGGCGCCACCGGCGGTCGCCAGCGCAGCTCGCCCAGCGGCGGCTTGGCGTAGGGGATGCCCAGGAATTGCCAGGTGCTGTCGTCGGCTTCGAAGCCGCGCAGCTCGCCGCCGGTGGTGCTGACCACCGCACGCGCGCCGGTGGACCGGCTGAAGTGCGCCAGCGCGTCGGCCGCGTCACGAACCTGGCGCGGTCGCGGGTCGGTGTCGGTGAACAACGCGTTGTTCTCCAGCTCGGTCACTAGCGATGCCAGACTGGTGCGGAAGCTGTCCGTGGCCTGGTCGAAATCAATGCCCGCCGCGTTGTCCGAGACCAGGGTACGAATGGCCTCGGTGATCTGGATGCCGTTGTTGAGGTCACCGTCCTGATCCAGCGTTTGCAGCAGAACCAGCTTGTTGCTGACGCGGTCGTCCTCGGCGGCGTCGGCGCCCTCGGTGATCGTCAGCGGGGTCAGTTGCCGGGCGCCCTTGGCGCTGCCCAGCGGCAGGTCGCCGATGGAGAAGGTGAGGGTTTCGCCATCCTGGTATTGGAACTGGCCGGCGTCGTGGGTGACCCCGGCGGCGCTGTCGGTGCCGGCGTAGTCGAGACCGGCCACCGGGCTGCCCACGAAGGTGCCGGTGCGGGTGGCCGGGCCGGCTGAACCGCCGTGGTCATTGTCGCTGTCGCCGCCGCAGGCGACCAGCGCCAGCAGCAGGGGCGTAACGGCGGCGGCCAGCCAGGCCGGCCGGGCGCCGTGTCGTTGTGGGTGTGTCATGGTTCTCTCCCTTTAATCGTTCAGTACGTCGCCCAGACCGGCCTTTATCTCGGCGTCGGCGCTGATCTCCACATAGCTTTCGGTGGCCGCGTCGTAGAGCGGGTAATCGATGTCGCCGTCGATACTCGGGTCCCCGGTCTTGGCGAAATTGGTCCAGATAGTGAGCATGCGGTCGATCACCTGTTGGTCGGTGGCGTCGAAACCGGCGGAGGCGAAGATGTCCACCGGGTCACCCTGGGAGCCGGTCACGCCGTTGCCGTTCAGGTCGCCGATCTCCAGTGAATCCCCGGTGGCCGGGTCGATCACCAGGCCGAGCAGGTGATGGGTGATCACGCTTTCCGGCATGTTGAATACATAGGCCAGTTCGGCGGCGTGGTAAGCCTCGACGCCCTGGGCTTTCCAGCCGGCGGGCTGGTGGGTGAAATAGGTGGCGTAATGATTGGCCGAGCACAGCGGCGCCATCCACGGGAACACGTTGATCGCGGTGTTGGTGGGGTCCGGCGTGTCGTTGGCGTTGATGCTGAACATGAACGGCACGTCGTTCTGGTTGCCGGACTCGAAAGCGACGCGTTCGGCGTAGGGCAGATAGTGGTTGTCCACGTTGGTGTAGGGCACCAGGGTGGCCGCGGCGGCCACTACGTCCTGCCAGCTTTTTTCCCGCATTTCCGTTACCGAGGCGGCGCCGAGATTGGTTTGCAGCTCGCTGCCTATGGCTTCGGCGTTGGCGAGGCTGCGGGTATCCGGAATCAGCGTGCCGCTCTGGCTGATGGCCCGATGGAACAGGCCTGAAGCCTCTGGGGAAGCCATCAACGAGAGCACCTTGCGGCCGCCGCCGGACTCACCAAAAATGGTGACGTTGTCGGCGTCGCCGCCGAACGCGGCGATGTTTTCCTGCACCCACTCGAGCGCGGCGATCAGGTCCATCTGGCCGTAGTTGCCGGACCCGTTGTAGCCGCTCTCCGCACTGAGGCCGGGGTGGGCGATGTAGCCGAACGGCCCCAGACGGTGGTTTACCGACACCTGCACCACGCCCTTGCTGGCCACCGCTTCGGGGTTATTGAACGGCTTGGTATTGCTGGTCAGCGCGGTGAAGCCGCCGCCGTGGAACCACACCATTACCGGCAGGCCGTCGGCGTCCTTGGGGGCCGTCACGTTCAGATACAGCGAATCCTCGCTCATGCCGCCTTCGCCGAAGCGTTCCAGGGCCGCGTTCTGGGCGGCCTGGTCGCTCCAGGCGGTGGCATCGCGGACCTCGTCCCACGGGGCCACCGGTTGCGGCGCGCGCCACCTCAGGTCGCCGAGCGGCGGCTGGGCGTAGGGAATGCCGAGGAACTGCCAGGTATGGTCGTCCGCCTCGAAGCCACTCAGCTTGCCGTCGGCGGTGTCCACTACCCGGCGCGGGCTGCTGGCGCGCTCGAACTGCTCCAGGGCGTCGCCGGCGGTGGTGAGGGCGCGTGCCCTCGGGTCGGTGTCCGGGAAGGCGCCGGCGCTTTCCAGGCTGGTCACCACGTTTTGCAGCGCGGCGGTGAAGTCGGCGGTGGGCTGCTCGAAATCCAGATCGCCGGCGTTGGCGGAGACCGCGTCCTGAATCTGTTCGGTGAGCTGAATGCCGTTATTCAGATCCCCGTCCGCGTCCAGGGTCTGCAGCAGAATCAGCTTGTTGGTGACGTCCGGCTCGTTGGTCGACGCCGCGCCGCCGCTGATGCCCAAGACCGTGACGTTCTCCGCGCCCGGCGCCTCGCCCAAGCTCAGGTCACCAATGGAAAAGAGCACCTTCTGGTTGCCCGTGTAGAGGAAACGGCCGCGTTCGTCGGTGGTTCGTGTCGCCGCGTCGCCGCTTTGGTAGTGCAGCCCGGACACCGCGGTGCTGCCGAAGGTGCCGGTGCGCGATACCGGGGCGGGATCGGGGTCCGACGACGAGGAGCCACCACACCCGGTCAGTGACAGAAGGATCAGTGGCAGGGAAGCGGCCAGGCCGGCGCGCAGGCGCGGACTGTGATCGCTGTCACTTTTTTCATATATTGTTCTCCCGAAGTATTTTTTATTCTCAGACTGCTTCCTTCAGGGTGTTATAGGCTGGGCGGGGAAGTATTGAATGTTTTTGCCGCGCCACCGCAAAAACGTACAAGCCGGGCCATCGAAGCGGTGGGCTATGATCAGGGTGGGTAAAAAGGGGGAGCTGTGTCTTGGCGCCGTTCAACGAATGCGCCATCGAGGGCAGGAGAGATCCCATGGTTTTAAAGTATCAAGAACAAGAAAGCACGGCGCGGGGTAGCGTGCCGGATGCACCTATAGATAACGCTTACATCGTCGGTTGCTCCGGGTTTATCTACACGGGGGCTTCGATTGTCAGTGAGGAAACCCGGCCGCCGTCGGCGGCGCTGATTGTTTCGGCCGGGCCAACCCCGTTCAAGATTTTGGTTAAGGGGCAGGAACTGTTGACCCGGGCGGCGGTGATACCCCCCTTTCTGGCGCGCGGGCTCGATGCCCGGGCGGTTCCACTGGTGTGTTTCCATATCACGCCAAGCTCCCCGCTTTATGTCGAGTTCAGGGCACTGGCGCACGGCCGGGTGGTGTTGCTTGAGCGTGCTTTTTTCCAGAGTCTGGATGCGCCACTGCACGCTCTCTATCACGGCCGCCTGGCGCCGGCGCGGGCCGCTGAAATCTATGATCAGGCGCTGCGTATTCCGTTTCAGCACCTGACGCCTGAGTCCAAACCCGACCCGCGTCAACAACGGATACGTCAACTGCTGGAGAGCGGCCGCGATCTCACCCTTACCGATCTCGCCAGGGAGTTAGGCACGTCTTACTTCTGGGCGTCCCGGTTAATGACCGAGGTGTTCGGAATGTCGTTGCGCGATTACAAGTCGTGGCAAAAACTGCAGCGCGTGTTTCACCTGTTGCACTCCAAACACAGCATCACCGAGGTTGCCCACGCCGCCGGCTTTACCGATTCCGCCCATTTATCCCGAACCTACCAACGCTGGTTTGGACAGCCGCCGTCCTACAGCCGCAATCGCAATAACGTGCGGGTGATGCGTTGTCGCTGACGTTGTCCGGCGCACCGGGCCGATTCGTGCTACGCTAGCCGCGCTTCACCCCACCGCTTAGTGGGGACTTCCTAGCGCCATGGCCCCTCTAAGCCCTGCGCCGCCCGAGGAGTTCCCATGACCGTCGTTATCCCCGCTTCACCACGAGCCCGCCCTTATTCGGCGCAAGCTCCGCCCGGCACCCAGCGTGCCGCGTTATCCCCCGCTTCGTCCGCTCTTCCCCTCGATCCACTGTCTCACCACGCACACCCCTCCGCTCATCGGGCCCCGTCACGCAGCACCGCCACCGCGATTGTCTACTGCGAAGGCCAGTTCGGCGCCATCGACGGCAAGACCGCCAACGGCCTGATTCGCCACTCGGAAAAATACGATGTGTTGTCGGTGATCGACAGCGATCAGGCCGGTCTCGATACCGGTTCGATCCTGGATGGGGTGCCGAACGGCATTCCCGTGTGCCGCGACCTGGCCGACTCGTTGCGGCAGGCGGAGACCGTGCCGGACTTTCTGATCTTCGGCATGGCGCCGGCCAGCGGCTTGCTCTCCGAAGGGCAGCGCAAGGTGGTGCTGGCGGCGATGGGCGAGGGCATGAGCATCGTCAACGGCCTGCATGAGTTCCTTAACGACGACCCGGAGTTCGCCGCCGCGCGCATCACCCACAACGTGGATATCGTCGACGTGCGCCGCCCCCGGCCGAAGAAGTACCTGCGCATGTTCAGCGGTCGCATCCATGAGGTCACCTGCCCGCGCATCGCGGTGCTGGGCACCGATTGCGCCATCGGCAAGCGCACCACCGCCACGGTGCTGGCGGCGGCGCTCAACCGGGTCGGCCTCAAGACGGTGATGGTCGGCACCGGCCAGACCGGGCTGATCCAGGGTGCCCGCTACGGCGTGGCGCTGGATTCCGTGCCCTCGCAGTTTTGCGCCGGCGAACTGGAAGCCACCATCGTCGAAGCCTTCCACGCCGAGAGCCCGGACGTGATTATCGTCGAGGGGCAGGGCGCTCTGAGCCACCCGGCGTTTTCCACCACCTCGTTTATTCTGCGCGGCGCCTGCCCCCAGGCGGTGGTGTTGCAGCACGCCCCGGCGCGGGCCTTCCGGTGCGATTTCGAGACCATGGCGATGCCCGAGCCGGCGTCTGAAATCAACCTGATTGAAACCTTTTCCGATACCCGGGTGATCGGTCTGACCCTGAACCACGAAGACATGGACGACGACCAGGTGGCCCGGGCCATCGCCGCGTTCGCCCTCGATCTGGGTATCCCCGTCACCGACGCGCTGGCCCGCCCCGGCGGCGAGCTGGTGTCCATGGTGCTGGCGGCCTTCCCGGAGCTGTCCGCACGCCTTACCGGAGAACGCCAATGAGCGCGCCGCGACTGGAAATCGACCTGGATAAAATTACCCATAACGCCCGCGTTCTGGTGGAGGATCTCGGCGAGCGCGGTATCGCGGTCACCGGCGTCACCAAGGCCGCCCTGGGCGCCGTGGAAGTGGCCAAGGCGATGCTGCGCGCCGGTGTCAGCGGTCTGGGTGACTCCCGCATCGAGAACATCGAAGCCATGCGCCACCAGCGCATCGCCGCGCCGATCATGCTGATCCGCTCGCCCATGCTCAGCCAGGCGGAGCGGGTGGTGAAGTCGGCGGACATCAGCTTCAACACCGAGCTGTCGGTGGTGCGCCGTTTGTCCGCCGCCGCCCAGGACGCCGACCGCGTCCACGGCATCGTGCTGATGGTGGAGCTGGGCGATCTGCGCGAAGGCATTCTGCCGGCGGACCTGATCGGCGCCGCCCGGGAAGTGCTGCGCCTGCCCAATCTGGAACTGACCGGCATCGGCGTGAACCTGGCCTGCCACAGCGGCATGGCGCCGGACGCCACCAACATGGCGGCGTTGTCGACCCTGGCCGACGAAGTGGAAGCGGCCCTGGACGTGAGCCTGGAGATTGTCTCCGGCGGTAATTCGGCCAATCTCAACTGGGCGCTGGGCAAGGGCAAGATCGGGCGCATCAATCATCTGCGTCTGGGCGAAGCGATTCTGCTCGGCTGCGAGCCGCTGCACCGCACGCCGGTGGACGGCCTGCACACCGACGCCATCACCCTGGTGGCGGAGGTGATCGAATCGAAGACCAAGCCATCGCTGCCCTGGGGCACGTTGGCGGAGACCGCCTTCGGCGGCGACGTCACCTCCACGGACACCGGGGACATGAGCCGGGCGATCCTCGCGCTCGGCGAGCAGGACATGGACCCGGCCGGTCTGGTGCCGCCGGACGGCCTGGCGATACTCGGCGCCAGTGGCGACCATCTGCTGATCGACTGCGGCAAGCGGCGCCTGCAGGTGGGCACCGAGGTCCGTTTCGCGGTCAACTACAGCGCCTTGATCCGCGCTATGACGTCACCGTTCGTGGACAAGGCCATGGCGCGGGGACGCACCGCGCGGCCGAGTCTTAACCTGGCCTGATCCACCCGCCGTGGCCGGCGATCGCCGGTTATGCCGAGCCCGTCATAGCGCGGGCCGGGATACCGGGTTAAGGTCGCCGCTATTGCCATCCGCAGCGGGACCCCTTGCATGAAACGCCACGTCTTCTTTCCCTCTCTGTTGTTGCTTTGCGGCTTGCTACTGGCCGCCTGCCAGAGCCCCCACAGCCAGGCTCCGCAAACCGCCCCCGGTCTGGAAGTGAAGCCGCTTCGCCCCGGCGTCTGGATGCACACCTCCTACAACACCTTCGATGGTGTGGTTTACCCGTCCAACGGCCTGATCGTCCGGGAAGGCGATCACCTGGTGTTGCTGGATTCCGCCTGGGGCGCCGAAGCCACGGAAGAACTGCTGGTATGGATCGATGAAGAGATCGGTCTGCCGGTGGACCGGGCCCTGTCCACCCACTTTCACAGCGACCGCACCGGCGGTGTGGCGGTGCTGGAAGCGGCGGGTATCCCGGTCTGGTCGCATCCGATGACGCAGCGCCTGAGCGCGGAAGAGGGCAACCCGGTGCCGCCCAACGCCTTGAGCGGCATCGACGCCCCGGGCAGCGCCACCGGCTTCGGCACCGTGGAGGTGTTTTTCCCCGGCGGCGGCCATGCCCGCGACAACATCATGGTGTGGCTGCCCGAGCAGAAGATGCTCTACGGCGGCTGCGCGGTGCGCGAACTGGCCACCGACAACCTGGGCAATACCGCCGACGCCGACCTGGCCCACTGGCCGCGGGCGATCCGCAATGCCCAGACGCGCTACCCTGGGGCGGAAACGGTGATTCCCGGCCACGGCGAGCCCGGCGGCCCGGAGTTGCTCGAGCATATGCACGCGCTGTTTGAATGAACCGGCGGTTGACGCTGGCCGTTGAAACAGCCGGTCTTTAGACTGACTGGCCTATGCCTTTCTCCACCTCGATGATGGATCAGGCCACGCCGCTCCACGCGGCGCGCCTGAATTACGTGCTCCGCCACCTCAAAGCCAGTGGCGCCCGCCGGGTGCTCGACCTGGGGTGCGGCGGCGGCTGGCTATTGCATGAGTTGCTGGGCGATGACCAGTTCACCGAGGTGGTGGGGCTGGAGAGCAGCGCCGCCGCCCTGGCGGAGGCCCGGGCCATGCTGGCCGCCGACCTGGACGCTCCGGTGCCGCGTTTGCGGTTGTTGAACGCGTCCTATCTGGACCATCACCCGGCATTGGCCGGTTTCGACGCGGCGGCCATGGTCGAAACCATCGAGCATATTCCGCCGGGGCAATTGAGCCGGGTGGAGCAGGCGGTGTTCGGCACCCTGGCGCCGGCGACGCTGATCGTCACCACGCCTAATGTGGAATACAACCCGCTCTACGGCCTGGCGCCGGGCCAGTTCCGCGAAGCGGACCACAAGTTTGAATGGTCCCGGGACAAGTTCCGCCAGTGGGCGCGGGGCGTGGCGGGCCGCAACGGCTACCGGGTCGCCTTCGGTGGCATCGGCGACGCCGATATGGAGCTGGGGCCGCCCAGCCAGGTCGCGTTTTTCCGGCTCACGGCGGCGATCCGACAAGGACGGTTTTATGATCAGTGATGATGTTCGGCGGGAGATTCAGCGCCGCCTCCGCGCCGTGGAGGAGGCGCACGACGTGCGCGTGCTGTTCGCGGTGGAGTCCGGCAGCCGGGCCTGGGGCTTTCCCTCACCGAACAGCGATTACGACGTGCGCTTTATCTACGCCCATCCCCGCGAATGGTACCTGTCGCTGGACCTGGAGCAGCGCCGGGACGTGATCGAGTGCGAGATCGTCGACGACATCGATCTCAGCGGCTGGGATATCCGCAAGGCCTTGAAGCTGTTCTGGCAGTCCAATCCGTCGTTCGTGGAATGGCTGCATTCCCCGATCGTATACCGGGACGAGGCGGATTTCGCGGCGCGGGCCAGGGCGTTGCTGCCCGACGTCTACGATTTGAATAAGGGCGTGCACCACTATCTGGGCATGGCGGACAAAAATTACCGGGGCTATTTGAAAGCGCAGCTGGTGCCGCTGAAAAAATACTTCTACGTCCTGAGGCCGCTGTTGGCGATCCGCTGGTTGGAGCGCCACCGCACGCCGGCGCCGGTGGCGTTCGAGCGGTTGCGCACGCTGGTGGCCGACGACGCCGACCTGGACGGTCAGATCGAGCGGCTGCTGGCGCGCAAGCAGCGCAGCCAGGAAAAGGAATTCGTGCCGGTCATTCAGGCCTTGAATGAGTTTATCGAGCAGGAGCTGTCCAGGGTATCGCGCTGTTCCATCCAGACCGCCCCACCCACCGCGTCCCTGGAACAGCTGAACACCCTGTTCCGTGATTGCCTTTCCTAGGGCCGGACTCAGACCGCCGTGGGCAGACGCCGGGTGACATCCGGCGCTGCCTCGCCGGGCAACTCCAGCAGTTCGGTGAGAAACGCCTTCCAGACCCGGTACACCATAAAACGCCCCAGGCCGGGGAAACTCCGGAAGGTCACGTTGGGCATGCTGGCGGCCAGCCCCCGCGCGCTGCCTATGGAAATGATGCGGTCGTCCTCGCCATGCCAGTGGAGAATGGGCACCGTGATCCGGCTCAGGTCCACATGCCAGGGATGCTGCATGCGCAGGTATTCGTCGATGATGATGCGCGCGCCCTGGAAATGGCTGAGCTCCATCCGTTCGATCAGCCTCGCCAGCAGGTCCGGGTCGCCGAGCACCGCCTGGTCGTCGGCGCACAGGGATTTGGCCAGCCTGGCGAAATACTTTTCCGGGGCGCGCTGCACGCCGCGTAACGCGAGCCGGCCGATCAACACGAACAGGCGCGGGTCCCGGCGGAAGAGGCGCAGGAACATGGCGTGGATACGGTCGAGCTTGTCCAGCTCGAAATGCTCGATCGGCACGGTGCTGGCGATCAGCCCGAGGCGCTCGAACAGGTCCGGGTACTGGGCGGCGGCGCACAGCGCGTAGGGCCCGCCGCCGCAGTAGGCGGCCATGGGCGGGCGCTCGATCTCCAGGTGGCGGCACAGGGCGCGGATGTCCGGGCCGAAGTCGCGGAATTCCATGTCCGGCTGCGCGGTGGAAAGGCCGTAGCCGGGGCGCACGATCAGAATCATGCGCAGCCCTTTTTCGCGGTACCAGTTTTCGAACAGGCGGTGGTCCGGAATGGTGCCGCCCAGGTTGTCCAGGGTGAGCACCGGGCGGCCGTCCGGGGCGCCGTACTCGAACCAGCTCAGCACGCGGCCGTCGGCCAGGGTCAGAGTGCGTTCGGGGGTCTGGCGCAGGGCGGGCGGCTGAACGGTCTGCACCAGGGCGTGGCCCATCGCCTGGCTGACCAGCTGCACCTGGCTGTTGGCGTTGAGCTTCGCCATGATCGATTTCAGCTGGGTGCGCGCCGTGTGTACGCTGACCGACAACAGCTCCGCGCTCTGGCTGACGTTGCCGATCTTGCACAGCAGATGCAGCAGCCGGGCTTCCGCGTGGGTGATGTTGAAGATCGCTTTCAGCGATTCCGGTGACGGCGCCACCAGGCTGTGCCCGGCCAGCACCCAGACAATGGTGCGCACCCGCGCGATGCGCCCGGGGGCGTCGGATTTGCGGACCGGCATGCACAGCAGGGTCACCGCGTCCCGCTGCGAGGAGAGCAGCTGGGTGCGGCGGCCGCCGGCCAGGGTGGTGACCCTTTTGACGCCCAGCTTCAGGGCCGGGTCGGTGAACCTCAGGCTGCCGTCGTCGAGCAGGGTGACGGCGCCTTCGCGCAGCCCCTGCCTGGCGGCCGGATTGCACTCCAGACACTGCATCCGCTCGTCGAGCATGAGCATCGGCCAGGGCATCTGGTTGTACATGGTGTTGAGGATGTGGGTGCGGTCTTCCAGGGCGTGCATATAGGCGCTGCTGCGCACCGCCCGCTCCAGATGCTCGACCAGCCGGTCCACCGCCACCGCGCCGCCGGCCGGGTCGCCGCCGGCATCGACCGGGTCGGCGCTCCAGCCGGTGAGGGTGTCGAGCAAATCCACCCAGTCTCCGGGGGAGAGCGCGGTCTCGTAGATACGCCCGATCAGGTCGTTGTTGTTGTCGTCCTGCAAGGCGGAAGTCCCCGGGTCTGGTCTGCGTGTAGCTTGATCATAGGAAGCGTTTACCGGCACCGCAACGAAAAAGACCCCGGCGAGCCGGGGTCAGGGGCGACGCCTCGCGGCGTCCGGGGGGTGAATCCGTGAGTGGCTTACTGCGGGTTTGTGGCGCCGTCAGCCACCTCCACCAAGACCACAAGGCCCAGTTCACTGGGGTCGCCACCGTCGGGTACACGGCGCATGGTGAATACGCCCACACTGGCGTCCTGGTTGAAGAAGCCCTCGATAACGGTGCTCCCGGTCTGGTCCGTGATGGTCAGAGTGGTCGCGCCGTTGGCGGCAATGTCCGCGCTCAGGGGTGTGTTGACGGCATCGTTCTCGATGCCCACGTTACCGCCCAGGCCGGCTTTCTCGATTTCAGTGATTTCGCCGTCCAGGGTGCCGGCGGTGTTGCTGGTCATACTGATGAAGCTGTTGAATTGGCTGTTGAGCAATTCGATGTCACCGGTGCCGTTACCCACGCCGTCCAGCGCTACGGACAATTGCATGAAACGGTAGTTTTTGCCGGTAACATCCGGAGCGCTATCGGGCAGCTTCACCATCAGGGTGTTGCTGAAATCGGCCGAGAAGTTCTCATCGTTGTCGGATTCCGCGAAGGCAAGGAAATCGAAGGTATCATTGATAAAACCATCGGCGGGGGAGGGCTGACCGTCATCGGTGCCGGCGGACACAATGTCACCGTCCTCGGTGATCTCGATCGGCTCACCGGTAAAGCCGGTTTCGGTTGTGGTCTGGTAAAAAGTGCCGTTCCCTTGCAGGGCCAACAGGTGCCCACTGGCGTCGCCGTAATCAAAAGTACCGTCGCCGTTGAAGGTGAGCTCGTTGGTCGCGGTCTGCACTTCGATCACGCCGGACTCCAGATAGGTCTCGATGAATACGCGGCCGAAATCACCGTTGAGATCCGAATCCTGCATGGCCGAGGGTGAGCGTGCGAATATCTCCAGAGCGCGGAATACTTCGTCACCTCTGCGGTCATCCGGATTCAAGGCGTCCGGCTCTTGGTCGCCGTTGGTATCAATGGTGCCATAGCGCACGCCGGCTTCCTGGGAAAGTAGGAAGAAAAGCCCTTTATTATTAGCCTTTTGCAGGTTGTAGATGACGGCTGGATAACGGAAGGCGAAGTCGCCGTCGACTTCTTCTTCAAAGGCGCCTTCGATGCTGAGAATCCCGGATTCGGTCAAGGTTCCGGTGAAGCTTTCGCCGTCTTCAATCTCCGCTTCATAGAACAGCGATGCCGTGTCCACGCTGGCGCCGGAAAAATTGGACGAGGCGCTCTCTTCCGATTCCAATGTGATTGCCACGGTGCCGTCGCCGCCGTCGGCAAAGGTGAAGTCGGTCAGCCACAAGTCGTTGGCGAAAGTGCCGAAACCATCGTTGTCGCTGTCGTGTAGCCCCAGACCGAATGCGGAACTGCGGTAGTCGCCGGCAATATCACCGGCATCGCCGGGCTGATCATTGATGATCGCCACTTGCTGTTCGACGAACTCACCCACTTCCTGGTCCAGTTTGGCGAGCATTTCGCTGAGGTCGTTTCCGGCGGTAAGATCGAAGGTGTCCACCTTGCCGCTCAGAGTAACCACTTCGGTGACGACCAGCTGTTCCAGGTCCGCGCCTTGCTCGATGAACTTGCGCAGCACGAATTCCGACACCGGGTTGATGTCCACGGCCTGATCAACGACCTGGGCGCGCAGTTCCGCGCCGTTGCCGGTAATGCGTACGATCAGATTACCCGCCAGATCGACCCCCTGGGGCAGTGTCAGATCGTAGTCCCCGCTGATGGAGGTCACGGTCTCGGCCAGCACGTCGCCGACCTGATCGCCGTTGTTGTCCACGCGGATCAGCTCCACGGTGGCGCCGTCCACCGGCTGCAGCCCGGTAATCGCGGCGGCGGCCGGTTCGATCAAGGCGTTCAGCACGATACGGGTGAAGGTGTCGTCGCGTAACGCGGCGACCATGCCCGAGGGCGCGCTGGCCGTGCCCTCAACGGTAAGTGCCTGGGGCGCCGGGTCGCTGGGCGCACTGGACGAGGAGGAACTCCCGCCACAGCCGCTGATCGCCGCCAGCATGGCGATCACGGTGATGAGATAGGAAACGGATTTGATCATGACAGTACCCTTTGACGGAGGAAGCAAACCACTTAAGCCTAGCCAGTGGCGCTATGCCGCCGCATACCCCAAACAGGGTATGCGGGGTTGAAATCCTCCGGCACGTCTCCAGGCACCGGGTAAGCGGCATTTCGCAGCAAGGAGGCGATCCTATGGTTACCGAGCCCGCTATTCCCGAGACCATGTCGGCCATGGTGCTCACCGGCCACGGTGGCGTGGATAAACTGGTGTACCGCCACGATGTGCCGGTGCCGCGGCCGGCGCCGGGCCAGGTGCTGGTACGCGTCACCGCCACCGCCAAGAACAACACCGACCGTAAGGCCCGTGAAGGCCTGTACCCCACCAAGGACAAGGATGAAGTGGCGTCCTTTCAGATGGGCGGTTCGGCCACGCTGACCTTTCCCCGTATTCAGGGCGCCGACGTGGCCGGACGCGTCGTCGCCGTCGGCGAGGGCGTGGATCCGGCGCGCCTCGGTGAGCGCGGCCTGCTGGATTTCAACCTTTACCCGGACGACCGCCGCGACATCAACCTGACGCCGGACTACTACGGCCACGGCGCCGACGGCGGCTTCGCCGAGTACGTGGCGGTGCCCTCGGATCAGTTCCACAGCGTGGACAAGGCGGACCTGGCCGACGCGGAGCTGGCGGCCATGGGCATGTGCTCCTACCAGACCGCCCTGCACATGCTCACCTCCGCCAATGTCGTCGCCGGGGAGCGGGTGCTGGTCACCGGCGCCAGCGGCGGTGTCGGCACGGCGCTGATCCAGCTGTGCCGGGTCCTGGGCGCGATTCCCTATGCGTTGAGCACGCCGGACAAGGCGGACGCCCTGCGTGAGCTGGGCGCCGAAGCGGTGCTCGACCGTTCCGACATGGACGGCTTCACCGACCGGGTCCGCGAGCTGACCGGCGGCGCGCCCCTGGACGCGGTGATGGATCTGGTCGGCGGCGACATGACCGACCGTTTTATCGACGCCATGATCTTCGACATGAAGGCGCGCAGCAGCTACCCGCGTTTAAGCATCGCCGGCGCCAGCGGCGGCAACCTGAGCGAAATCATGTGGACGCGCATCTACCTCTATCAGGTGCAGGTGTTCGGCGTCTCCCACGGCACCCGGGAAGAGGCGGAACAGCTGATCGGCTGGATCCGTTCCGGAGAGCTCAAACCGGTTCTGCACGCGGCTTTCAAACTCTCCGACCTGCACCGCGCGGAGGACTACTTCGTCAGCCGCGGCAACAACTTCCTCGGCAAGATCGTCATCGTCCCCGACCGCCAGTGGGCGGACTTCGGCGAACCCTTCGCGTTAAAGGAGACAACCTGATGCGCCAGGAGTTAAGCCTGAAACTCATGGACACCCACGCCGGCGGCGATGTCAGTCGCATCGTTCTCGGCGGTATTGATCCGCTGCCCGGTAAAACCGTGCGCCAGCAAATGGAGTACCTGCGCGACGACGCCGACGGCCTGCGCCGGCTTTTACTGGAGGAGCCCTACGGCATTCCGGAAATGTCGGTGGATCTGATCGTGCCGCCGTCCCACCCGGGCGCCAGCGTCGGCTACATCATCATGGAAGTGATGGGCTATGCGATTTACTCCGGCTCCAACACCATCTGCACCGCCACGGCGGTGCTGGAAAGCGGGCTGGTGCCCAAGGAAGAGGGCCGGCAAAGCTTTATGATGGAATCGCCGGCGGGGCTGGTGCACATCGAGGCCCAGGTCCACGACGGCGTGGTGGAATCGATCACCTGCGGCGGCCTGCCCAGCTACATCGACACCCACCGCGCCACCATCCATGTGCCGTCGCTGGGCAACGTCACCTACAGCGTGGCTTACAGCGGCGGGTTCTACGCGCTGGTGGACGCCACCGAGCTGGGCTTTCATCTGACCCTGGATGAAGAGGCGGATCTGGCGCGCTGCGCCCGCGCCATTGTCGAAGCGATCCAGGCGGAGCGTGGCTTTTCCCACTACACCCTGGGTGACGTGGGCCCGCTACCGTTCCTGCACTTCATGGGCCCGGTGGAGCAGGTGGGCGATCACTTCTACCGCTCCCGTTCCGCCACCTATGTGCACCCCGGCGTGATCTGCCGCAGCACCACCGGCACCGGCACCTCCGCGCGGCTGGCGCTGATGCATCACGAAGGCAGGATCAAACCCGGCGACCGCCTGGAAACCGTCTCCCTGCGCGGCTCCGGCTTTATCGGCGAGTTCATCGACACCCGCCGGGAGGAAGACCACGAGGTGGTGGAAAACACCATCACCGGCAAAAGCTACGTGCTGGCGCACTCCAGAACCGTGGTCAATTGCGAGGACCCGATGGTCGACTGCGGCGGGTTGCACCACATCCTCAGCGACGGCCATGGCTGACGGTAGAGACGGACTTGTGAAAGCGGACTTGTGGGAGCGGGCCCAGCCCGCGAAAGGCCGGCGAAGCCGGCCGGCAGGATTCCAGAGACGCTCTTTGTGTTGCAGTTAGAAAGGGCTCTGGGATCCTGCCGGGCGCTCCGCGCCCTTTCGCGGGCTGGGCCCGCTCCCACAAAGGTTCCAGCTAATCCGGGTCGCGGGCGTCGTGCAGGCGCTCCTGGCGCTCCTGTTCTTCCTCAAAGGCGGCTTTGATTTCAGCGAGGACGTCCTCGACGTTGGCGGCTTCGCCGGAGTCCTCGAATATACCCGTGAGTGACACGTCCGGGTGCAGGTCGCCGGCCTCGTAGAGGGCCCAGATCTCCTCGCCGTAGCGGCTGCCGAGCAGGCTCGGGGCGTACTGGCCGTAGTAGCGCGTCATGTTGTTGACGTCGCGCCGCAGGAAGGCTTCGGCGTGGTTGTTGGCGGCGGCGTCCACCGCCTGGGGCAGGTCGATCACCACCGGCCCGTAGGCGTCCACCAGCACGTTGAATTCGGACAGATCGCCGTGGACCAGCCCGGCGCACAGCATCAGCACCACGTAGTGCATCATAAGGGCGTGGTCTTCCAGTGCCTGCTCCTCGGTGAGCACCACGTCGCACAGGCGCGGCGCCACGTCGCCGGCGTCGTCGGTGATCAGCTCCATCAGCAGCACGCCTTCCAGCATGTCGTAGGGCCGGGGCACGCGCACGCCGGCGTCCGCCAGGCGGCGCAGGGCGTCCACTTCGGCGGTCTGCCAGACCTTTTCCTGCTGATCGCGGCCGAACTTGGAGCCCTTTTCCATGGCCCGGGCACGGCGCGTGCTGCGCACCTTGCGGCCTTCCTGGTAGTGCACCGCCTGCTTGAAGCCGCGCTTGGCGGCCTCCTTGTACACCTTGGCGCACTGCACCCGGTCGCCGCAGCGGACCACATAGATGTCCGCCTCTTTGCCGCTCATCAGCCGGCTGATCACTTCGTCCACCAGGCCGTCATCGACCAGGGGTTGTATCCGTTTCGGGGTTTTCATGCCGCCCTTATACGCTATTCGCCGATGGCGGGCATCCCCTGGTGGAGGGGGTGGTTCACGGCGCTCGGCCGGTGGCGTCGAGTTCCGCCTCCAATTGCCGGTGAAAACGCGGCGCGCTGTACTCAAACGTGCCGAATGTGAGTACCTGATTGGCGCCGGACGGCAGTCCCTTCTGGATCGATTCCGACAGGTTGTAGTCCTCGGCCAGGGTGCGCCGGTACAGGTCCACGTTGGCTTGCCAGTAACGCTCCGCTTTGTCGCTGTCCGGGGCGGCGGGCAGCAGGGTGATCTCGTGGACACGGGTACGGTTCGGCCCGAGCGGCTCCAGGGTGCTGAACTGGGCGTGGTCGGGCTGCACCAGCACGGTGGTGTTGGGAAAAAAGAAGTACAGAATGTTGCCGTGCCGGCGCGGTTCAAAGCCGTCGGCGTCCGGCGGGTTGGCCGGGTCCAGGTTGGATTTGACCAAATACAGCCGGCGATTGAGTCCCGCTTCGTCGATGATCTGGAGGTTGTCGGTGAACAGGTGCGCGATGGTATTCCGGTGCGCCACCTTGAAGTGGTAGGCCTCAAGGGAACCGTCCACCAGCAGTTTCCAGTTGGCGGCCACCTCATAGTGGCGCGGCGCGTAGGCCACGGGCGCGGACAGATCCAGGGCTTCCAGCTCGCCCATCAATGGATCGAGATGGCTGTCGATATCGCTGTCCGCGAGATCCGGGTCGGCGACTACCCAGACCAGGCCGCCGCGCTCCCGAACGGCCAGGCGCCGCAGCCCGGATTCCGCCTTGTTCAGGCAGGGAAAGCCGAACGCCTGGGGCAGCCCCTTCAGGCTTCCGTCCAGGGCGTAAGTCCAGGCGTGGTAGGGGCAAACAAAGGTCCGGGCGCTGTGGCCGGCGCCTTCGTCCAGCAGGCGGGCGCCCCGGTGGCGACAGACGTTGAGGAAGGCCCGCAAGGCGCCGTCCTCCTGACGCACCAGCAGCAAAGGCACGCCCAGCCGGTCGCGGGCCAGCCAGGCGCCGGCGGCGGGCAGTTCGCTGCTGGCGGCCACCGCCTGGGGGCGGCGCCGCATCAGGGCCCGCTCCCGGTCGGCCCGGTCGCGGTCCAGATAGCGGTCCACCGGCACCTCGCCGGGGGCGGCCCGGCCTTCCGGCCGCGTCCCGTTGAGCGCCTCCAGGGTGCGCCGGTAAAGGTCTGCACGGACCTCAGGTTTCATGTTGGGGCTCCGGTGTCATCTTGTTGTTCTGATCGGACCAAAATGCGCGTGGCGCCGATAGTCTGTCAATGCGCCCCTTGCCGGCTCGGCGCGCTTGCAATGGTGAGGCCTCCTGTGACGTTATAGACGGCTTCGGCGTTGTGTCGTGGCGAAAGAGGAAAAGGGATGTCCAACCGGCGTTGTTTCGGTGTGCTGATGGCGCTGTTCGTGGTGTTGTTTGCGGTGCTGGCGGTGTCGCCCCGCGAGCCGGCGACCTGGGCGATGGAAAACGCCGTGGCGGTGCTGTTCGTCATCGGCCTGTGGGCGACGCGCCGCTGGTTCCGGTTCTCGCGCAGCGCCTACCTGATGATGTTCTCGTTTCTGGCGCTGCATGAGATCGGCGCCCACTACACCTATTCCCATGTGCCCTACGACCAGACCGTGCATGCGCTCTTCGGTTTCAGTCCGGACGCGGTGATGGGGTGGCAGCGTAACCAGTACGACCGCTTTCTACATCTGCTTTACGGCGTGCTGTTGGTGTTGCCGCTGAGTGAGCTGTGCCGGGAGTGGGGCGGTCTGCGGCGGCCTGGTGCGGCGCTGTTCGCGTTCAGCCTGATACTGGCCTCGTCGCTGCTCTATGAGCTGATTGAGTGGGGCGCCGCCGTGGCGCTGGGGGACGGCAGCACCGCCTTTCTCGGCACCCAGGGCGACCCCTGGGACGCCCAGAAGGACATGGCACTGGCCACGGTCGGCGCGCTGGCCTCGCTGGTGATCGCGGCACTGGCACGGCGTATCCGGTGAGCTCTAACCGGATTTTGCATTCGCGCCGTATCCGCGCCGCCGGCCGGGTGTCTACACTGGAACTCGTTCATACACGCCCAATGGCAAGGAGAGCACCATGACCTATAGCGCGGAGTACGCTACCGATCACCCCACCCGGGACGAGGTGGAAGCCATCCGCGAGCCCACCGTGGTGGAATTCGGCCAGCCCGGTTGCGGCCACTGCCAGGCCGCCGCGCCGCTGATCAAGGCGGCGTTCGCCGATTTTACCGGGGTGGTGCACCTGAAACTGGAGGACGCCAAGGGCCGGTTGCTCGGGCGCGCGTTCAAGGTAAAACAATGGCCGACACTGATCTTCCTGCAGGAGGGCGAGGAAGTGGCGCGTCTGGTGCGCCCGCAGAGCGAGCAGGCGGTGCGCGAAGCCCTGGAGAAAATCGACACCAAGGCCTACCGGGACGCCGACCAGGCGGGCACGGGCGGCAGCAAGGATCCGTGAAGAACCGGTTTTAATTTGTGGCGCGCAATTACATTAACAATGTGGTTGCGCGTCCTTTGCCATGCTAAGTTTGCCCGAAATAAAAATAAACATAATTAATGGGGTAAACAATGCGCATTGGTATTGTCGTGGATTCCACCTGCGATTTACCGGAATCCTATTTCGAAAAAAATAATATACAGATTCTTCCCATCTCCATTCGCCTGGGCGACGAACTGTTGGTCGACAAGCGCGACGCGCAGGCCACGCGGCGGTTCTACCAGGAGCAGCTGGATTCGGAAGGCATCCACGCGGAATCCATTCCTTATTCCGTGGATCAGATTCAGGCGGTGTTTCTGGAGCAGCTGGTCATCGATTATGACCTGGTGTTCTGCATCACCGTATCCGGTAAGCGCAGCCTGATTTTTGATAACGCCACCAAGGCCTCGTTCTCGATTCTCAAGCAGTACCAGAAAGTGCGCGCCGACGCCGGCGTGCCTGGCCCGTTCTCGATGCGGGTGATCGACAGTAAAACCCTGTTTTCCGGCACCGCGGTATTGGTGTGCGAAGTGGCTAAAATGATCGAGCAGGGCGCCAACCGTAATGCGATCCGCCTGCGTATCGATGAGATGCTGCCGCACATTTGCGGTTACATGGTGCCGGAGAAACTGGCCTATGTGCGCGACCGGGGTTTCAAGAAGGGCGAGCGCAAAAGCTTTTCCGATTCCATGCGCGGCGTGGCGCTCACCGTGGGGTCGGCGCTGTCCATGCACCCGGTGATCCGCATCCACGGCGGTGAGGAAAACCCGGCCACGGTGAACCGCAGCTACGAGAAGTCCGTGCGCCGCATGCTGGAGCACGTCGCCAAGCAGATCCGCGCCGGAAAGTTGATGTCCGGCCATGTTTGTCTCAGCTACGCCGGCGACGCCGCCCGCGTGCCGACCATGCCCGGTTATGCCGAGCTGGAGGCCGCCGCCCGCGAGCACGATGTGCAGCTGCTGGTCTCCACCATGAGCCCCACCGGCGCCATCAACGTGGGCGCCGGCTGCCTGTTCGTGGCGTTCGCCAGCCAGGACGATGAGTTCGAGTAAAGGGGCGGCCCTAGGGCTGCTCCTCCACGGTTTCCGCCGCGCCGGCCGGGGCGGCGGCGTTCGCCGGCCGGCCCCGCAGTAACAGCGCCGTCATCAGGGCGGTGCCGGCGATGATCACCGCGCCGATGGCGGAATTGGTGTGCAGGGCGGCGCTGAAGCCGGCGCGGGCCGCTTCCAGCACCTGGGCGGCCAGCGCCGGTGGCAGTTGCGCGGCGGCGCCGATGGCGCCCCCCAGCGTATCGCCGGCGGCCAGGGTCTGGGCGTCGTTGAGCCCCGCCGGCATGGCGTCCAGCATATGCCGCCGGTAGACCGCCGCGCCGACACTGCCGATCACCGCGATGCCCAGGGCCATGCCCAGCTCGGTGGCGGTTTCCGAAGTGGCCGAGGCGGCCCCCGCCTTGGTGGCCGGCGCCGCGCTCACCACCATGTCGGTGCCGAGGATCATCATCGGCATCACGCCCATGCCCATGATCGTCATGCCCACCACCAGCAGCATCAGGTCGTCGATATCGTTGACCCGCATCAGCGCCGCCAGGCCCACGGCGGCCAGTACCAGGCCGCCGCTCACCAGCCGCGAATGCGGTATGTAGCGGGTGGCCGCCGGAATCAGTAACGACGCCGCCGTCTGCACCACCGCCGGCGGCAGCATGGCCAGCCCCGCCTGCAGCGGCGACAACCCCAGCACCCCCTGCAGGTACTGAAACACCATCAGCCAGGCGCCGGAGAGCGCCAGGATGGTCAGCATCATGGCCGCCACCGAGGTGCTGAAATGGCGGCTGCGGAACAGGCTCAGGTCGAACATCGGCTCGCTGAGACGGCGCTGGCGCCGGGTGAACACCACGGCCAGGGCCAGGCCCAGCAGCATCGACAGGAACGGCGCCGCGTGCACGCCGTTGCGGGCCAGATCCTTGAGCCCGTAGATCACCGCCAGCACCATCGCCACCGACAGCAGGGCGCTGGGCAGATCCTGGCGGCCGGCGTTCTCGTCGCGGAACTCCGGCAGCAGCCAGGGGCCGCACAGCAACAACAGCAGCATCACCGGCACCCCGAGCAGGAACACCGAGCCCCACCAGAAGAATTCCAGCAAGGCGCCGCCCACCAGCGGGCCGATGGCGCTGCCGACGATAAAACCGGTCATCCACACGGTGATCGCCAGGGTGCGTTCGCGCTCCACCTGGAACATATTGCGCAGCAGCGACAGGGTGGACGGCATCAGCGTGGCGCCGGCCACGCCCAGCAGAGCACGCGCCGCGATCAGGGTTTCCGCGCTCTCGGAGAACGCGGCCATCACCGACGCCAGCCCGAAGGCGCTGGCGCCGGCCAGCAGCAGCTTGCGGCGGCCGATGCGGTCGCCCAGCGTGCCCATGGTCACCAGGAAGCCGGCGATCATGAAGCCGTAGATATCCAGAATCCAAAGCAACTGATCGCTGGTGGGCTGCAGGTCGGCGCTGAGATGCGGCGCGGCCAGGTGCAGCACCGTCATATCCAGCGCCAGCAGCACCGTGGGCAGCATCAATACCGCCAGGCCCAGCCATTCGCGGCGGGTCGCCGGGGTCGCGGTGATTTCATCGGGTACAGCGGGGGGCATGGTGGGGTCCTTTCAGTAACGTCCTTCTTCGCGCAACTCGGCCTCGATGGGCCGCACTTCGATAGCGCCGATGCGGGCCGACGGCCAGTGGGCGGCGATCTCCAGCGCGTGCTCGTCGTCGCGGGCTTCGATCAGGAAGTAACCGCCGATCTGCTCCTTGGTTTCCGCGAACGGACCGTCGGTCACCGAACCTTTGCCGTCGCGCACGCGGGCGACCCTGGCGCGGGTGGGGCTTTGCAGGGCCTGGGTGTCGAGCAGCTCGCCGCGCTCGCGCAGCGCCGCCACATAATCCAGGGTTTCCTGGCGCAGTGCCAGCCACTCCTCGCGGCTCAGGGACTTGAGGTCCTGTTCCGCTTCATAAGCCAGACAAAGATATTTCATGTTCGCTCCTGTTAACGGAAGGGTGTCGTCTCACAGTCGTCGTGGCGGCCGCCGTTTCGACAATCCGGGTTTCACGTTTTGTGGATACTTTTTCGCCTATCCAGTGTCCAGTGGTTTAGTCTGACCAAAAATAATGCCGTTGGAGAGTGACAAGGAGAGTGCCATGTTTTCACGTCGTGATTTCCTCAATACCAGCCTCTGGGCCGGCGCCGGCCTGGCCCTGGGCGTGCACCGCGCGGCACTGGCGGCGGACGGCAAGGGCGCGCTGCCCGCCGGCGAAAGCCTGCGCACCCGCGCCATCCCGGCCAGCGGCGAACAAATTCCGGTGGTCGGCGCCGGCACCTCCGGCAGCTTCGTGGCCGAGATCGGCTCGGAGAAGTACCAGCGCCTCAAGGAAGTGATGGCGATCTTCTTCAACAGCGGCGCCACCGTGTTCGATACCTCGCCCAACTACGGCGGCGCGGACAAGGTGCTGGGCGCGCTGCTGGAAGAGGGCGGCTGGCGGGACCAATGCTTCCTGGCCACCAAGATCGCCGCCGACAGCCGCGCCGAGGCCGAGCGGCAGTGGGCCGAATCCCTCAAGGCATTGCGCACTGACAAGGTGGAACTGCTGCAGGTGCACAACCTGCGCGACTGGAAAACCCAGCTGCCTTACGCCCGCGAGCTGAAAGAGCAGGGCAAAACCAGGTATGTGGGTGTCACCCACTACCTGGATCGTGGCCTGGACGAAATGGAGCGGATCCTTCGCAGCGAACCGCTCGATTTTATCCAGATCCACTACTCCATCAACGCGCCGGCGGCGGCGGAAACCGTCCTGCCGCTGGCCCGTGACAAGGGTGTGGCGGTGCTGATCAACCGCGCCTTTGACGACGGCAAGCTGTTTGGCCGGGTGAAGGACAAGCCGCTGCCCGGCTGGGCGCCGGAAGTAGGGGTGGAATCCTGGGCGCAGATGTTCCTCAAGTTCGCCATCAGCCACCCGGCGGTGACCTCGGTGATCCCCGCCACCAGCAAACCCAAGCATCAAAGGGACAACCTGCAGGCCGGCTACGGGCCGCTGCTCAGCGAGGCACAAACTCGGGAACTGATCGCGATGGACCTGTAGCGGCGTGAGCACCTTCGCCCGCTTGTTCAATCTGCACAGCCGGGAAGCGCCTTCGGTGCTTGCCGGTCTGTTGATGTTCTTCCTGCTGTTCACCGGTTATTTCATGCTGCGCCCGGTGCGCGAGACCATGGGCGTGGCCGGCGGCGTGGACAACCTGCAGTGGCTGTTCACCGGCACCTTCGTGGCGGCGCTGGCGGTGTTGCCGCTGTTTGGCTGGCTGGCGTCGAGAGTGGCGCGGCGGCGCATCATGCCCTGGGCCTACGGTTTTTTCGTCGCCAACCTGCTGCTGTTCGCCGCGGTTTTCCTGCGCTGGCCGGAAAACCCCTGGGCGGCGCGCAGCTTTTATATCTGGTTGTCGGTGTTCAACCTGGTGGCGATTTCCCTGGCCTGGAGCGTGCTCGCCGACGTGTTCTCCACCACCCAGGCCAAGCGCCTGTTCGGCATGATCGCCGGCGGCGCCAGCCTGGGCGGGCTCACGGGGCCCGGCCTGGGGGCGTTGCTGGTGGCGCCGGTGGGCCACGTCGGCCTGCTGATGTTGGCGGCCCTGTTGCTGGCGGCGAGCGCCGGCGCCGGGGTGTGGCTGTACCGCTGGCGCGACCGCAACCCGCTGCCGGCCGGGGCACAGCCCGAAGAAGAGAGCCGCCATGTGCCGCTCGGAGGCAACCCCTTCGAGGGCGCCGCCGAAGTGGCCCGCACCCCGTTTCTGATCGGCATCGCCGTGTTCGTGGTGCTGCTGGCCAGCGTCAGCACCTTTCTCTACTTCGAGCAGGCGCGGCTGGTGGCGGAGCACTTCCCGGACCCCACCCGGCAGACCCAGGTGTTCGGCCTGATCGATACCGTGGTCCAGGGCCTCGCCATTCTCACCCAGATTTTCCTCACCGGGCGCATTGCCCAGCGCCTGGGCATCGGCGTGCTGCTGGTGGCGGTGCCGGTGGTGATCGCCGCCGGCTTCCTGTGGCTGGCGCTGGCGCCCACTTTCGCGGTGTTCGTGGTGATCATGGTGGCGCGCCGGGCCGGCGAGTACGCGCTGGTGCGCCCCGGCCGGGAGATGCTCTACACGGTGGTGCCGCCGCAGCAGAAGTTCAAAGCCAAGAACTTCATCGACACCGTGGTCTATCGCGGCGGCGACGCGGTCAGCGGCTGGGTGAAGCGGGCGCTGGATCTGCTCGGCGAGCTGCCGGGGCTGGCCATGTTCATCGGCGCCGGCATCGCCCTGACCTGGGCGGGCACCGGCTTTCTGCTGGGACGGGCCCAGCGGCGCCGGGAAGCGGATCCGGAGGCCCCGGCGCGGCGCTCTTGAAGCGCCGCCCGGGCCGCCGAAAACGGCCAGGGTAAACACGGCGTTTCACGGAAGGCTCACGCCGCCGTGACGACGATGACGGGTTTGGATCACCGGGAGCCCGATAATGATAACAGCGCGCCGCCTGCCCCTTTTTACCTTGCTCTTCGCGATCCTCTGGTCGCCCTCCGTACTGGCCGCCGGAGGCGATGACGCCGCCGGCGCCGTGCCCGCCCAGGTGTTGAGCGAGCAGGGACGTTACCGGGTGGAAGTGCGCCAGGTGCCCGAGCCGCTGCCCGAGGGCGAGCACTTCAGCCTGGGGTTACGGGTGGTGAGCATGGATAACCCCGACGCGCCCCTGGACGCCTCTGCCGTCACCGTCGAGGCGGGCATGCGCCACGGTCGTGACCAGGGTTTCGCCCACGGCATGCAGTCCGAACCGCAAGTGAGCGCCCGCGACGGCCTGATCCTGGTGGAGGGGCTGTACTTCCATATGGGCGGTGCCTGGACCCTGCAGGTCGCCATCGACGGTGACGACGGCGAAGACCGGGCCTGGCTGACGCTGCCCTGCTGCGGGGGATGAGCCGGCTCTTGGGAGGCGCCGCCCTGATCGCGGCGCTGGCTGTGGCGGTGCCCTGGCTGGCCGCCGCTGGCGCCGGTGACACCGCGTTCACGGACGCCGAGCGGGCCGCGGTGCGGGCGCTGGCGGTGCCGCCGGGCCATACCCCGCCGGAAATTCCGGACCCGGCGCTGGCGGAGTTCGGCCAGCGCCTGTTCTTCGACCGCCGGCTGTCCGGGGACGGCCGCTTTTCCTGCGCCTCTTGCCACCAGCCGGAACGCGCCTTCACGGACGGCCTGGCCCTGCCGGAAGCGGCCGGGCGCGGCCACCGCAATACTCCGACTCTGATCAACGTGGCGGACAACCCCTGGTTTCAATGGGACGGCGCCGCCGACAGCCTCTGGTCGCAAATGCTTCTGGTGATTGAGAACCCTCGGGAGCTGGATAACGACCGTCTGAACCTGGCGCATACGCTGTATCGAAATAAGGATTTGCGCGCCGCCTACCGGCGCCGCTTCGGCCCCCTGCCGCCGATGTCCGAGGGCGCGCGTTTCCCGGCCCACGGCTCGCCCCAGGCCGCATCGGACTCGCCCGAAGGCCGGGCCTGGCGGCGCATGGCGGCGGCGGACCAGGACGCGGTCAACCGGGTGATGGCCAATCTGGGCGTGGCCCTGGCCGCCTGGCAGCGGCGGCTGGTGCGCTATGATTCGCCGTTCGATCGCTTCGCCGCCGCGCTCGCCGACAACCCGGACCCGCCGCCGGACGACGCCTTCCCCGCCGCCGCCCGGCGCGGGCTCAAGCTGTTCGTCGGCGAGGCGCAATGCACGCTCTGCCACAGCGGCCCGGATTTCAGCAACCAGGCGTTCCACAACCTGGGCGTGCCGGTCACGGACCACCGGGACACCGGCCGGGAGCAGGGGCTGCGGCGCCTCGCCGCGAGCCCGTTCAACGCCGCCGGGCCCTACGCGGGCGATGACGGCGACGCCGACCGTCTGCGTTTCCTGCCGCCGCCGGAAAGCCAGCGCGGCGCCTTCAAGACCCCCAGCCTGCGCAACGTGGCGCGCACCGCGCCGTATTTCCACGACGGGCGCTTCGCCACGCTGGAACAGGCGGTGCGGTTTTACCTGGAGCCACCGGACGGCGACACCCTGGGCCAGCGCGAAGACACCCTGGACCTGATCCCCGATCTCACCGACCGCCAGGTGGCGGACCTGGTCGCCTTCCTGAAAACCCTGAACAGCGCGCCGCTGCCCGAGGCCGTTACAGCGCCGCCGTCTCCTTAAACGCGGTGACCTCCGCCACCAGCCAGTCGCTGAACGCGCTCAGGCTGGGGTCTTCCGCTTTGCGCTCCGGCAATACCAGGTGGTAGGCCTTGGCGGTGCGGTAGCTGTGCTGAAACGGCACAACCAGCCGCCCGGCCTCCAGCTCCTGGCGGATCAGGAAGGGCGGAATCAGCGCCACGCCCATGTCCTGCATGGCCGCCTCGGCGAGCATGGAGAACAGTTCGTAGCGCGGGCCGGCCATGTCCTGGTCCACCCGCAGGCCCAGCGAATCAAACCATTCCCGCCAGGCGTAGGGGCGCGTAGTCTGTTGAAGCAGGGTCTGTTCGGCGAGCTGCTGCGGGGTGCGCACGCCGTTGGCGTTGAGCAGGCGCGGGCTGCACACCGGCACCGGCTCTTCGTGCATCAGCGCGGTGGTGCGGGTGCCGGGCCACTCGCCGTCGCCGAAGTAGATGGCGGCGTCGAATTCGGTGTCCGCGAACAGGAACGGCCGGGTGCGGTTGGTCAGGTTCACGGTGATGCCCGGGTGGGCGTCGTGGAAGCCGCGCAGCCTGGGCAGCAGCCAGCGGGTGGCGAAGGTGGGCACCACCGCCAGTTCCAGGGTCTGCCCGGGGCCGTGCTGGCCCATCACCGCCAGGGTATCGCGCTCCAGATCGTCCAGGCGGGCGGTGACCCGGCGGCTGTAGGTGCGGCCGGCCTCGGTGAGCTGCACGCCGCGCCGGGTGCGCCGGAACAGCTTCACGCCCAGGAAGTCCTCCAGGTTGGCGATCTGCCGGCAGATGGCGCTCTGGGTCAGGGCCAGCTCTTCCGCCGCCTTGGTGAAACTCTGGTGGCGGGCGGCGGCCTCGAAGCCGACCAGGGCGGTGGTGGCGGGGATTTTCCGGCGCATGATTCACTCGCTTGATATCAACAAGTGACAAAATAGCACAGGTTGGTGCAATTTTATCGTTTGAAAGCGGTGCGCCGTTCTCCCTAGGATGACGCCCAAATCCAATAATGACACCGGTTTGCGGCGCCCCGGGGCGTGACAGGCCGACTTTGGTTCGGAATGAAGAGGACGAATTCCATGGCACAGAACGCATCTTTTGATTGGGCCAGCCCGCTGCTGCTGGACCAGCAACTCACCGAAGACGAGCGCATGGTGCGCCAGACCGCCGAGCAATACGCCCAGAACAAGCTGGCGCCGCGTGTCCTGGAAGCCTTCCGCCATGAGAAGACCGACCCGGAAATCTTCCGCGAAATGGGCGAGCTGGGCCTGCTCGGCGCCACCATCCCGGAAGCCTACGGCGGCGCCGGCATGAACTATGTGTGCTACGGCCTGATTGCCCGCGAAGTGGAGCGGGTGGATTCCGGCTACCGCTCGATGATGAGCGTGCAGTCCTCCCTGGTGATGGTGCCGATCAACGAATTCGGCAGCGAAGAGCAGAAGCAGAAGTACCTGCCCAAGCTGGCCAGCGGCGAGTGGATCGGCTGCTTCGGCCTGACCGAGCCGGACCACGGCTCCGACCCGGGCAGCATGGCCACCCGCGCCAAGAAAGTGGACGGCGGCTACAGCCTCACCGGCAACAAGATGTGGATCACCAACAGCCCGATCGCCGACGTGTTCGTGGTGTGGGGCAAGACCGAAGACGGCAAGATCCGCGGCTTTATTCTGGAAAAAGGCTGGGAAGGCCTGTCCTCCCCGGCGATCCACGGCAAGATGGGCCTGCGCTCTTCCATTACCGGCGAAATCGTCATGGACAATGTGTTCGTGCCGGAAGAGAACATGTTCCCCGAAGTGACCGGCCTGAAAGGCCCGTTCACCTGCCTGAACTCGGCCCGCTACGGCATCTCCTGGGGCGCGCTGGGCGCCGCCGAGGACTGCTGGCACAAGGCGCGCCAGTACACCCTGGACCGCAAGCAGTTCGGCCGCCCGCTGGCCGCCAACCAGCTGATCCAGAAAAAACTGGCTGACATGCAGACCGAGATCACCCTGGGCCTGCAGGGCTGCCTGCGCCTGGGCCGCATGAAGGACGAAGGCACCGCGGCGGTGGAAATCACCTCCATCATGAAGCGCAACTCCTGCGGCAAGGCCCTGGACATCGCGCGGATGGCCCGCGACATGCTCGGCGGCAACGGCATCTCCGACGAGTTCGGCGTGATCCGTCACCTGGTGAACCTGGAAGTGGTCAACACCTACGAAGGCACCCACGACGTGCACGCGCTGATTCTGGGCCGTGCCCAGACCGGCCTGCAGGCCTTCACTGGCGAATGACCAGGACGCAAACGGGCGCCGCCAGGGGCGCCCTGGATGGCCTCCGCGTCCTGGATTTGTCGCGGGTGCTGGCCGGCCCCTGGGCCGGTCAGATCCTCGGCGATCTGGGCGCCGAAGTGATTAAAGTCGAGCGCCCCGGCCGGGGCGACGACACCCGCGCCTGGGGCCCGCCCTATCTCAACGACGGCCAGGGCGCGCCCACCTCCGAATCCGCCTACTACCTGAGTGCCAACCGCAACAAGCAGTCGGTCACCATCGACATCACCCGCCCGGAAGGCCAGCGGCTGGTGAAAGAGCTGGTGGCGGAAAGCGACGTGCTGTTGGAGAACTTCAAGGTCGGCGGCCTCAAGCGCTATGGCCTGGACTATGCGTCCCTGGCGGCGATCAATCCGCGTCTGATCTACTGTTCGATCACCGGCTTCGGCCAGGACGGGCCCTACGCGGAGCGGCCGGGCTATGACTTTCTGATCCAGGGCCTGGGCGGTCTGATGAGCATCACCGGCCAGCCGGACGGCGAACCCGGCGGCGGTCCGGTGAAAGCCGGCGTGGCCCTCACCGACATCACCACCGGCCTGTACGCGGCCATCGCGGTGCTGGCGGCGGTGAACCATCGCCATCAATCCGGCGAAGGCCAGCACATCGACATGGCCCTGCTGGACGTGCAGGTGGCCACCCTCGCCAACCAGGCGATGAACTTCCTTACCAGCGGCACCGCCCCCGGGCGCATGGGTAACGCCCACCCCAACATCGTGCCCTACCAGACGTTCCCCGCCGCCGACGGCGACATCATTCTCACCATCGGCAACGACGGCCAGTTCGCCCGCTTCTGTGAAGTCGCCGGCCGCCCGGAGTGGGCCACCGACGAGCGCTACGCCACCAACGCCGCCCGGGTGGCCAACCGCGATACGCTGATTCCGGCCCTGCGCCAGACCACGGTGATGAAGACCACCGCCGAATGGCTGCGCCTGCTCGAGGACGCCGGCGTGCCCGGCGGCCCGGTGAACACCATCGAGCAGGTCTTTCAGGACCCGCAGGTGCAACACCGGGGTCTGCGCATTGATCTGTCTCACCCGCTGACGAAAAGCGTGCCCCTGGTGGGCAGCCCCCTACGCCTGTCCGGTTCGCCGGTGCGTTACGCCAGTGCGCCGCCGCTGCTCGGCGAGCACACCGGCGACGTGCTGAGCCAGGTGCTGGGCCTGGACGCGGCCACCATAGACCAGCTGCGGCGCGACGGCGTTATCTGACCGGAACGGACTGATTGGAGCGGGCACTGTCCATTGGTATGCTAGCCAAATGGACAGTGCCCCGATCGCCAACGTCACCTTGGACGACCCGTTTTACTACCTGCACCACTTCCAGGAAGTGCTGAGCTGGGTGGCGTCGCGCCATGGCGATCTGCTGAACGACGACGAGCTCGCCTTCGTGGCGGCGTTCGCGGAACTGCCCCGGCCGTCGCGGGCCTTGTTGGTGCGCATGGTGACGCGCAAGGGCGAGCACTTCCGAGCGGACAAACTGGTTTACCCGGAAATCGGCGATGCCGTCAGTGCCGCCGCGCCGCTGATCGATCACGGCTGGCTGGACCCGGCCCCGACGCTCGACCTGCCGACCCTGTTCCGGCTGTTCACCAAGGCGGAACTGCGCCACCTGTTGCGTGAGCCGTTGGCCGCCGCCGGGGTGCCGGCCTCGGCCCGCAAGGCGGACTGGCTGGAAGCGCTGTCCGAACTCGAAGACGTTTACCAGGCGCCTTCGGACACGCCGGTGTACCACCTCACCCTGATGCCCCTGTGCGACCGCTTCCGGCTGATGTTCTTCGGTAATCTCTATCAGGACTGGTCCGAGTTCGTGCTCAGTGACCTGGGCACCTTCCAGTACGAGCCGGTGAGTTTCAGCCAGGGCGTGCGGCCGTTTCAGAGCCGGCGGGACGTGGACGCCTACCTGCACCTGAACGCCTGCCGGGACCGGTTCCAGGCGGGCGACGCCCTGGAGGAGGTGGAAGCGGCGCTGCCGCCGGCGCCCGAGAACCCCTGGGCCCGAGAACGCTGGGACCGACTGTGTTTCAAGCTGGCGCGAGAGTGGGAGCGGGCCGGCGAACTGGAACGGGCCGGCGCGCTGTATCACCACTGCCGCCACCCGGGCGCCCGGGGCCGGCAACTGCGGGTTTTGGAGCGCCGGGAGCACTACGACGCCGCCCTGACCCTGGCGCGGGAAGCGGATCAGGCCCTCGAAAGCGAGGCGGAGCGCCAGCAGCTGCGGCGCCTGATACCCCGGCTGCACCGCAAGCTGGGCCTGCCCCGGCCAACCCCGGCGGCGCCGGCCCGGCCCCAGGTGCTGCACCTGTCCCTGCCGCCGGCGGCCAGTGTGGAGCAGGCGGCGGCCCAGGCCCTGGCCACCTCCGAAGCGCCGGTCCATTACGTGGAAAACAGCCTGCTTCCGGGGCTGTTCGGGTTGCTGTTCTGGGACGCGATCTTCGCGCCGGTGCCCGGCGCCTTCTTCCACCCGTTCCAGAGCGGCCCGGCGGATTTGCACCACCCGGAGTTTCGCTGCCGCCGCCGGGCCGAATTCGACGCCGGCTTCCAGGCTTTGGCGGACGGCGAGCACCGGGCGCGGATCCTGGCCCGCTACCGGGAAAAATCCGGTCGCCTGTCGCCGTTCGTGCACTGGGGCCGGCTCTCCGAAGCGCTGCTGGCACAGGCGCTGGATTGCCTGCCCGCCGATCACCTTGCCCTGTGCTTTGAACGGTTGCTGGCGGACATCGCCGCCAACCGCGCCGGCCTGCCGGACCTGATCCAGTTCTGGCCGGCGCAGCGTCGCTACCGGATGGTGGAAGTGAAAGGCCCCGGCGACCGGCTGCAGGACAACCAGCGCCGCTGGCTGGATTTTTTCATCGCCCGCGACCTGCCGGTGGCGGTCTGCCAGGTGACGTGGCAATGACCGACGCCATCGGGACCCCCAACACCTATACCGTGGCGGTGCGCGCCCTGTGCGAGTTCACCGCCAAGGCCGGCGACCTGGACCTGCGGTTCACGCCGTCGCCCACCGCCCAGGAAGGCATCGCCGGCCACGCCGTGGTGGCCGGTCGCCGGGGCGAGAGCTACGAAAACGAGGTCGCTTTGAGTGGCGAGTTCAAACACCTGAAAGTGCGCGGCCGCGCCGACGGCTACGACCCCAAGCGCAACCGTCTGGAAGAGGTGAAAACCTTCCGCGGTGATCTCGACCTGATGCCCGCCAACCACCGCGCCTTGCACTGGGCCCAGGCGAAAATCTACGGCTGGCTGCTGTGCGCCGAGCGCGGCTTGGACGAACTGGAACTGGCGCTGGTCTATTTCGATATCGTTAAACAGAAAGAAACCCCGCTGCGCGAAACCCACAGCGCCGAAGACCTGCGCGCTTTCTTCGAAACCCAGTGCGAAATATTCATCCACTGGGCCGACCAGGAACTGGCCCACCGCGACGCCCGCGATCACGCGCTGGCTGATCTGGCGTTTCCCCACGAACGCTTCCGGCCCGGGCAACGGGAGCTGGCGGAAGCGGTGTATAAAAGCGCCAGCACCGGCCGCTGCTTGCTCACCGAAGCGCCCACCGGCATCGGCAAGACCGTCGGCACCCTGTTCCCGTTGCTCAAAGCCATGCCCGGCCAGAACCTGGATAAGGTGTTCTATCTCAGCGCCAAAACCCCGGGCCGCAAGCTGGCGCTGGACGCGCTGCAAACCCTGGACCCGGCGCCCCTGCGCACGCTGGAACTGGTGGCCCGCGACAAAAGCTGCGAACACCCAGACAAAGCCTGCCACGGTGAATCCTGCCCGCTGGCGCAGGGCTTCTACGACCGGCTGCCCGCCGCCCGCGCCGCCGCCGCCAAAGAAACCCGGCTGACCCAGACCCGCCTGCGCGAGCTGGCCCTCGAACACAGCGTCTGCCCCTACTACCTGAGCCAGGAAATGGCCCGCTGGAGCGACCTGGTGGTGGGCGACTACAACTACTACTTCGACCTCAGCGCGCTGCTGCACGGCCTCACCACCACCAACCAATGGCGCGTCGCCGTGCTCGCCGACGAAGCGCACAACCTGGTGGAGCGGGGCAGGGGCATGTACTCCGCCGAGCTGGATCAGGCCGCCTTCCGCGCGGTGAAGAAACACACGCCGGCGGCGCTGAAAAAAGCCTTCGAAAAACTGCAACGGCAATGGAACAGCCTTAACCGGGACAGCGAAACCGAGGACCCGCATGCCGATTACCAGGTACAACCGGAACTGCCCATCGCTTTCCTGAACAGTCTGCAAAGCACCGCCGCCGCCATCACCGATTACCTCGCCGAACAACCCTTCGCCCTGGACAGCGATCTCACCCGTTTCTATTTCGACGCGCTGCACTTTTTACGGGTGGCCGAACTGTTCGACGACGATGCGTTTCTGTTCGACATCACCTGGCACCAAAGCCTGAAAGGCCGACGCGCCAGCCGCCTTTGTTTGCGTAACGTGGTCCCCGCCGCGCTACTGCGCCCGCGCTTCGAAAGCACCCGCAGCACGGTGCTGTTCTCCGCCACCCTGCGCCCACCGCGCTATTACGCCGACCTCCTGGGGCTGCCGGACAACACCGCCTGGAGCGAAGTGGCGTCGCCGTTCCAGGCCGACCAGCTGCAAGTGCGTGTGGCGCGCCGCATTTCCACCCGCTTCCGCGACCGCCCGGCCTCGCTGGTCCCCATCGCCGACCTGATCGCCGACCAGTACCGCCAGCGGCCCGGCAACTACCTGGCCTTCTTCAGCAGCTACGACTACCTGGACCAGGCCCTCGCCACCCTGCGCCAGCGCCACCCGGACCTCACCGTCTGGGCCCAGGACCGGCGCATGGACGAAGCCGCCCGCGACGCCTTCCTGGAGCGCTTCCAGGCGCACAGCCGGGGCATCGGCTTCGCCGTCCTCGGCGGCGCCTTCGCCGAAGGCATCGACCTGCCCGGCGCCCGCCTGATCGGCGCCTTCGTCGCCACCCTCGGCCTGCCGCAAATGAACCCGGTCAACGAGCAGTTCAAACAACGCATGGCGGCCCTGTTCGGCGACGGCTACGACTACACCTACCTCTACCCCGGCCTGCAGAAAGTGGTGCAGGCCGCCGGCCGCGTGATCCGCACCGAAACCGACCGGGGCGTGGTGCACCTGATCGACGACCGTTTCGCACGCGGCGAAGTGAAGGCGTTGTTGCCGGTGTGGTGGACGGTGCAGTAACCCGCTGCCAGAGCATTCTGGAACCGAGTTCACACTTCGTTGCCGACTGGCTGATTTCTTACAGCCGGTGTAAGCGATCTCTTATGCATCTTGTTGGTTAGCTTTGCTAGTTTTGGCGGCTCTAGGTTTGCCGCTCTCGGTCCGTGGGGGATCAAAAGCGCAAGGAATAGCAATTTGGGGGTAGGGCATGGAGACGCCTTTTGCCGGACCTGGCTTCCGGTTTCGTGTTGTGTTTTTTCTTTTTGCCATCCTGATGGCGGTAGCAGCGTCATCACCGGCGCACGCTGGTCTGGCGGAAGGCCGCAGCTGGCTGGCCAGTCAGGTCACCGACAATGGCGGCATGGCCGGAGACGCCAGCCTGGCTATCGGTTTTCAGGCCACCTCGGAGGCGGTGGCACTGTGGCGCACGGCGGAATGGTCCGGCGGTGCGCTAATTGATGGCCTTCCGGCCTATCTGCAAACCGCGGAAGCGGACGCCAGCACGGAAAATCTGGCGCGGCGTTTGTTCATGGGGCTCGCTGCCAACGGTGTTGATGGCGACCTTCGTGATCGACTGCTGCGCCGCAAGGGCGAGCGTTCCGGGTTCGGTGCCTTCCCGGGCTACCAGCCCGATCCGCTTAGCACGGCGTTCGCTCTCGCCGCGCTGCGGCAGTACAACATCACCGGTGAGCCGGCGGCCCAGGCCATCGGTTTTCTGCTTGATAGCCAGAACGAAGACGGTGGCTGGGGCCTGGACGGGGAAAGCTCCCAGGTCCAGACCAGTGCCCTGGTAATGCAATCGCTGTGGGAGTTCCGGCGTGACTTCAATATCGCCGGCGCGCTTGCCGAGGCGCGTGGGTTCTTAAGCAACCGCCTTGCCAACGGCGCCGTGACCGACACGGAGAGCCTGGCCCTAGTACTGATTCCGCTACTGAACGAAGCGGTGGACCGGTCCCCTTACGATGACTGGGTGGCGGAACTGACGAGCCGGCAGAACCCCGCCGGCGACTTTGAGAGTGACACCTACATCACGGCTCTGGCGCTTCGGGCGCTGGTCTTGTCGGCGCAACCGCCGGCGGATCTCACGGTGCTGAACGGCACGATTGTCGACGCGGACAGCGGCCAGCCCTTGCCCGATGCGCTGATCGCCTTGCAAGGTCCACAGGACATCGACGCGCGCAGCGACCAGGCGGGCGCCTTTCGTTTTACCGATCTTCAGCGCGGCCATTATCGCGTAGAAATATCCCGTTCCGGCTATCGCACGCTGATTCTTAACACCGTGTTGGAGACCGGTGACAAGCGTGACCTTGGCGAGATCCGACTGGATGTGCGTGCCACCGATCCGGACACCGGCGAGCCGGTGACCACCGGGCTGATACGCGGGCAGGTTACCGACCGCCGCAGTGGCGCGCCGCTGTCCGGGGCAACCATTGCTCTGGCCGGTGGCACGTCGGTGATTACCGGCGCGGATGGACGCTATTTGCTGGACGAGGTCGCCGCCGGAAGCGTTGCGGTGTCCGCCTCGGCGCCGGGTTACGGGCAGGCCCAGGGCCAGGCCGAGGTGGTGGCCGGCCAGACACTGATTTTTTCCCCGGCTCTGGATCCGCAGCCGGACGGTGATGTGACCCTGTCCGGTACGGTGACCGCGCAAGAGGGCGGTGAGCCTGTCGCCGGGGCGATGGTAACGGCTCAGGTCGGTAACGACAGCAAAAGTGCCACCACTGGCGCCGACGGCTTCTACCAGCTGGACGAACTGAACGACGGCGAACTGACGGTGACGGTCAGCGCCGGTGGCTTTCAGCCGGCGTCCGGCGTGGCGCAGGCCTCGCCGGGCGCCGACATCACTTTTTCTCCGCGCCTCGTCGAGGAAGGCGCCCCCGGCGGCGAACAGCCCGGCGGCTTTACCGGCACGGTGGTGGACGCCATCACCGGGCGCGGCATCGAAGGCGCCCGGGTGCTGGTGGAAGGCGACAGCTATCAGGAAGAAAGCCTGACCGACCAGGACGGTGGCTTCCAGGTTGCAGGGCTGCCGAGCGGTGACGTGAGTTTGGAAGTCAGCATGGATGGCTACCTGCCACTGACCGGATCCGGTGCGGTGGAGGCCGGCTTCATCAATGATCTGGGTGAAGTGGCCATCACGCCTCGGGACGAAGCGGTGAACAGCGTGACCGGCCGTGTGGTGGACGTGCGCACCGGTGATCCGCTTCAAGGCGTGCTGGTGCAGGTCGGGCCGCCGGGGAGTGCCACCGTGAACGGCGAAGGGCTCACCGGCCAGGACGGTGCGTTCGAGGTGCCGGGCTTGTTGCTCGCGGATTATGAAATCCGCTTCTCCCTGGATGACTATCAGGACAAGGCGTTCCCACTGGTGATGACCACCGGCGGCACGCTTGATCTGGGTGAAATCCGCATGCGTCATCCCGGCGTCGACGCGCTGCTTCCGGATCTCGCCGTACAGGGCCTGGATACCGCCGCGCTGACCTCGAATCAAGCCACCTTCGCCGCCGGCGGTACGCTGGGCGTCACGCTGATTAACCGGGGTAACAGCGATCTTACCCAACCGTTCGAAGTGATCGCGTTCAGTGATCTGGATGGCGACGGCGTCTGGGGTGTCGATAACGAGCCCGTACTGGGCAGCCTGGTTGTCGCCGAAGCGGTGGAAGTGGACACCACCCTGGACCTGGAACTGGCCATCGAGGGGGATCTGCCGTTCAGGGACGCGCCGATTTCGGTGATGCTGGATTCAGAGCAATCGATCACCGAACTTTCCGAAAGCAATAACCTGGAAAGCACCGCCGGCGAGTGCGTGAACAATCAGAAGCCCTATCTGGACCTGGGGCTGTGCATGGATTCCTCCGGCAGCGTTAGCCGTTCGGAGTTCCAGCTGCAACTCGAGGGCACCGCGCGGGCCATCGAAGACGCGGATATTGTGCCCCGGGATGGCAGTGTGCGGGTGTCGGTGACGCAGTTCGCCAGCGGCGCCTACGTGGAATTGGATCCGGTCATTGTTGAAGAAGACAACGTCGCCGAAGTGGGCGATGCGATCCGCGCGATCAACAAGCGCGGCGGCGGGACCAGCATCCACAGCTGTATCGATCGTGCTTCGGACCTGATTACCAACGCGAGCCCGGCGGCCCCATTGCGTGTGATTGATGTCTCCACGGACGGGCAATCCAACCAGTCCCGTGCGGTGGCTGCCTCCGAGCGTGCCCGCCAGGCTGGTATTAGTGTGCTAAACGCAATCGGCGTGGGGTCTGGTGCGAACGAAAATCTGCTGAACACTATTGTCTTTCCCCAGCCCGCGGGCGGCGAGCGTGGTTTCGTCCTCACGGTGGATGGCTATGAAGAGTACATGGAAGGCATCGCCGGCAAGATTTCCAGAGAGACGCGCATCGCCGACCTTACGGTGGGTGCGCTGACCCTCCTCGACAACGGTAACGGGCAAACCGTCAGCCTCAGTGCCGTGTTGGGCAACGCCGGCTCGGCGGATATCTCCGAAACGGTCACGTTGACGTTCTACAACGGCGATCCATCGGCAGGGCAGGTGATCGGTGACGTTGAGTATACCGGCGGCCTGGAATCCGGTACCCGTCAGACGGTGGTGTTGGAGGATATCGACGCGACCCTGTTGTCCGATGACGAGGTACAGGTCCGCGCGCAAATCAGCGGAGAGGTCTCCGAGTGCAACACCGGCAACAATACCGCCTCCGAGACCGTGTCCGCGCGCCTCGGCGAGGTCTCGCTTATGTTGTCGAGCCACACCCTGGCGCCGGGCGAGCAGCTGGAATTGGACGCTTTGGTCACCAACAGCGGAGCGCTGCCGGCGGGCTACCAGGTGGCCTTGCATATCGAGGACAGCGACGGCGTCCGCGTGATCGGCTTCCCGGAACAAGGGGTCGCCGAGCTCGCCGCCGGCGAGGCGCAACGGGTGGTCGATCAATGGAACACCGGCGTTACCGTGGCCGGCCCTTACCGCGCGGTGGCTGTTCTTTACGCGGCCGATGGCCGCACGCTGGATACCGACAGCGCGGACCTGGTGATCCGGGAGGGCGGTGACTCACCCGTGCCGGTGGCTGATGTGGGCGTGGGTGCCGAGCGGGCGTCCTACCGGCTGGACGAGACCGCCGCTCTGGAGAGTCTGCTCGAAAATACCAGCGCCAGTACCCTGATCCAGAATGCCCGCTATCGGCTTGTGGTCAGCGGCCCTGATGGTGCCGTGCTTCTCAACGAGGAGCGACCGGTAAGTAGCCTGGCCGTGGCGCAGGTGCTGCCGTTCAGCGACGCGGTGTCGCTGGATAACACGCAACCCGGCACCCACAGCGTAGCCGGGACTCTGCTTAACGCCGATGGGGAAACGCTGGCGCGGGATCAGGCGACGTTTGATGTGGTCAGGGACCCGTTGGCTGCCGTGTCCGGCGAAGTCACCCTGGCGCAAGAGTGGGTGTATCAGGGCGACAGCCAGACCTGTCGCTACCGTGTCTCGTTACCCGAAGGCGCCGATCCCCGCACCGTGACGGTGACGCGCACCCGACTTGATGTGGACAACCGTGAAACCCTGGCCACTGAAAGCGCCTCGGTCACCCTGAGTGGCGATGAACCTGTGACCTTCACGGATTCGTTCAATACCGCCGGACGAACCCTGACACGACATGCCTGTGCATTGAGCGTAAGCCTGGACGGCGAGGTCCGGGAACTGGACCAGGCGTTGTTCCAGATTAAGGAGAAGCCGCTGTCGATCGAGACCGGTTTATACGCCTCCGATGCACCACGACTGCTGGTGCTGGCGGATCCGGTTCGTTCCACTTGTGAAGCCGTCACCGGTATCACTCTGAAGGCGGATTTCGAACAGCCGATCCGGCCACTGGATACGGTTAACGCCAAGGCGCTGGAAAGCCCGTTCCTGATTCGGGACCTGGAAACCGCCACCCCGCGCTTCTTCGACGGCGAGATGGATAACGACGGCGAGCGCCGCCTTGATCTGACGATCAGCGATCTCGATGCCGAGGGCGTTGAGGTGCGGATCGAGGGTGAGGACCTGGCGGAACACTTCGAGAGCAAGCACAGCCTTGAGGTGATGGTGGATTACCCGCGCTTCCTCTGGTTCCGGAACACTCTGACCACCGGAAAGCGGAAGTTTCATTGCGGCAAACCGCCGGAGCCCGGCGATAACCTGGGCGATTTCCAGGTGGTGGACGTCTCGCTGGAGGAACGCGCCAGGAGCGATCAGCGCGACCATAAGCTGGAGCAACCCGCGATCGCCGAGCAGCGCGCCCGTCTGGACACCTTCCTGGCAAGCCGCGCACACACCCTGGTGGATTCATCAAAGGCGTTCCGGCGGCAGCTCCATGCCGGTCAGCACCACCAGTATCTGCTGCTCGCCGATCGTGTGCCGCTGAATCACTGGGACGCCAAGTACCTGCGCGAAGCGGCAAACCGCGGCGAGGGCGTCATCCAGGCTTCCGGCGACCGGCCGCACCCGCTGCTTCTGACCACGGCCCTGGGCCTGAAGCCCGGTCACGGGCCGGGCCATAAGCCGCACCGGCCCCACACCGTGACCTTGTTGGACAGCGCTCTGGCCCAGGCCGGTGAGCTGCCACTGCTGTTGCAGCGCCAGGTCCCAGCGACCCGTCTGCACGGGGCGAATCTGGCCGGTTACTTCAAGTCGTCATCGCATCACAAAGGACGTCGTGGCGGTCATCACCACGGTTGGCCGCATCCGGAGCCCAACACGCCAGCGGTCACGCTCAATGAATACGGGGAAGGGCGCACGGTGTTCCTGGCCTTTGACTGGCTCGCGGAAATGACCGCCTCGGACGCCGGCGGTGAAGAACAAGGGGCGATGGCCGAACTTATGGAGCGGGCCCTGGACCACACCGCGCCATCCAGTCTGAACCCGATCGCCGGTGAACCGGTGCCGCTGCGCCTGATCGTCGAGAACACGGGACCGGCCTTGGCGGTCACCGCCTCTCTGAACTGGGACAACGGCGGGACGTTACTGGACGCGATGCCCGATACCGGTGACGACGGGCAATGGCGCTTTGACCTGGCGGCCGGTGAGACCCGCGTTCTGCAAGCCTGGATCGCCTCGGACGAAAGCGACCAGAGCCTGCGAGTGGAGGCCGTGTTTGAAGGCGAAGACCAGGCCGGCAACCAGGTAGAGGCTTCAAGGCAGCTTCACCTGGAGCTGGACCAGGATGGACCTGACCTCGATCAGGTCCATGAAAAGGTCGGTGCCGCTTACTGGCAGAGGCCCTGGGACCTGGCTTTGAAAAAAGCCCTGCTGGCACTGGGCTCAGCGAAACACGCGTTACACCAAGGCAAACGGGAAAAAGCGTTGCGCTTTGCGCTGAAAGCCACCTCGTCCCTGGCAGCGTCACACCATTCGGAGGCCAGTGCGCTGCGGCTTGAGCTCGACCGGGCGATTCGGGGGATTCGCCCATGAAAACCACATACGGAAAAGGACCTTCTCTGGGGGAGACCATCATGGAACAGATTCGTCGCGCCGGTGCGCTGTGCCGCACCGTGGCCCTGGCAACCACTATTCTGCTGCTTAACGCCGTGATCTGGCCGTCCTGGGCGATCGCCATCGAAACCGAGCGTCACAAGGAGCAGCAGGAACAGGCCCGCTGGGAAGCCCGGCATCAGACCTTCGAGCAGGTCTTGCGCGGCATTCACGACCAGGCGCGCGAGCAACAACAGACTATCAACGAGCGACTCGGCGAGGACTCCGGAATCATGGCGCGCGCTGCCCGGGCGCTGGGGCTTGGCGACGAAGCGCTGGCTACGGAGCGCCTTGTCTGGCTGCAGGAAAAAGCGAAGGCGATGCACCAGCAAGCGTTGGCCGGTTTTGAAGAAACCGGGGCCCGGCTGGAGAAAACCAACGCCAGTGCTCGAATTCGCGACCGGCATGAGCGCGCGGTGGCGGACTATCGCCAGCGTTATCGACGTTTGCAGGAGCAACTGCGGTCGGTAACCGGCTCAGCGTCACTCGCCGCTCAGAGCGACGCCACTGCGGAGCTGGTCGGCTTCCTGGAGCCGTTCCGCATGGAGAAGCCCCGTGACCCCTTCGACCCGAACAAACTCCCCTGGCGAACCCCGGACCCGGACCAGACCCGCGCCCCCGCGAACAGCGCCTCCGAGTTAAGCCGCAGCAGCGGGCTTCCCCTGTTCGATATGGGGGTGCAGGTCGCCAGTTCATCGGCATCCATGGACGGCCTCCTGTTGGAAAGCGCGGTGGCCCCCGACGAGGAGCATCTGGCGAGCACCCTGGACGCGGATATCACGCCGGCCATCGAAGCGCTGGCGGAAGAGCTGAATCACGAGCCCGTGGCGATCTACCAGTGGGTGCGCAATAACATCGAGTTCGTTCCCAGCTACGGCTCCATCCAGGGTGCCGAATACACCTTGGAAAGCCGTCGCGGTAACGCTTTCGACACCGCCAGCCTTCTGATTGCGCTGCTGCGTGCCTCTGAAATACCGGCGCGCTACGCCATGGGCACCGTGGAAATACCCGCGGACCAGGTAATGAACTGGGTGGGTGGCGTCCGTGCTCCCGGCGCGGCCGGCAACCTGCTCGGCCAGGGCGGCATCCCGAATACAGCCATGACCCGTGGCGGCCGTGTCGACAGCTTCCGCTTGGAGCACGTCTGGGTGGAAGCCTGGGTGGACTTCCACCCGAGCCGTGGCGCGGACCATCGCCAGGGCGATAGCTGGATCCCAATGGATGCCAGCTTCAAGCAGTACGACTACGGTGACGGCATGGCGCTGGACCAGGAGGTGCCTTTCGATGCGCAAGCGCTGGCCGACACCATCGAACAGCAAAGCACCATCAACGAAGAAGAAGGCTGGGTGCAAGGCGTGCCCGGCGGCGCCATTGAAGACAGCCTCGAAGACTATCGCGCGGAGTTGGAAGCCTACATCGACAGCCAGGCCCCGGACGCCACCGTGGGCGAAGTGTTAGGGAGCAAGGGCATCAAGGAAGTGATCCACGAGCAACTGGCGCCCTCACTGCCGTACCAGCGGATCACTCGCCAGCTGACCACGCCGGAGCTGTCGGATTCACTACGCTGGAAGTTCAAGTACCAACTGCACGCCGACGCCAACGGCTACAAAGGCACCGAGCTGTTCACCATCGAAGAGCCCACCGTGGCGCTCGCCGGCAGAAAGCTCTCAGTGTCTTTCTCTCCCGCCACGCAGGAAGACGAAGACACCCTGGCAGGGTATCTGCCGCAACCGGATGAAGAGGGTGAACTGGATACGGGCCAGCTCCCCGACACGCTGCCCGGCTACCTGATCAACCTGAAGGCTGAGCTTGCCGTCGACGAAGACATCGTCGCCAACCCGGACGTGGAAGTGACTATGGGGTCCGGCTTAATTTCGGAGATGGGCTACTGGCAGCCGGGCCGGGGCTGGGACACCTCGAAGAACAATCCGGTCGCCGGTGAATACCGCGCGCTCGCCCTGGACCTGCAAGGCATCAGCGCCCAGGCCGCCGAAGATCTCGAAACCAGCCTGGAAGACACCCGGGCCAAGTTGGATGCCGAGGACTACACCGGCCTCACCAAGCAACAGCTGGTGGGTGACATGCTCTACAGCACCATCCTCGGCTACTTCGCCCTCAACGACATGCAGGACCAGATCGGCGAACGGCAAGCCAACAGCATTGGCTACAGAGCGCCCAGCTACGGCCTGTTCAAAACCAGCCTGCAACCGCAATACTGGTTCGGCATGCCCAGGGACGTAAAAGCAAGCGGCCTGACCATGGACGTGGACCATATGAGCAGTATCCGGGTCGACAAGGACAACAACCGGGAACGCTGGGTCGCCCTGAACCGCGCCAACGGCGCCCGCATGTCCGCCATGGAGCACCTGGTGCCCGAAGAGATGTACAGCACCGAGGACAACCCCGCCCACGGCATCAGCGCCGTAAAAGCCCTGCAGCTGGCGGCGGCGGAAGGCCAGAAAATCTGGACCATTACCCAGAGCAACCTGAGCCAGGCCATGGCCGCCCTAAACCTGAGCAGTTCCGTGGAAGCCGACATCCGCAATGCCGTGCGCGCCGGCAAGGAAGTCACCGCCCACGAAGACACCATCAACTTCCACGGCCGCCCCTCCGCCGGCTACATGGTCATCGACCCCGAAACCGGCGCCGGCGGCTACCTCATCGCCGGCGGCGAAAACGGCGGGTTTCTTGATTTTCTCTCTGAGTTTTCAACATGGTACGCCTTCGCTTTCTCAATTAAAGCCGAACTGGTTGCTTCTCCATCTGATGCGAATAAAGTAGCAATCCGAGCTATTGCGTCTACAGTGACTAACTTCCTGTCTTTGATAGGCTTATCGATCGATATATTTGATATCGTTACGGCATGTGGCCAGAAAGGAACTGTTCTTACACTGTTCACTCTTCTTGGGTACTTGGGGCCACTGCTGTCTTTGATGTTCTTGGCCGCTCTACTGCCGGTATTTTGGGGCGTGGTTGCGGGAGTTGCGATAGCGCTATCGAGCCGTTGGTATAAGGAATTAACGATAGGGAGATGTTCGTGAGCTTGTGTGGCCCTTCAGAGTATATGGTGTTCGCGGCATCATTCGGGGCATTGGGATTTATGTCGGCGAATTTTGTGTACCTTATTTTTCTTGTGCTTGATTTGGCTAAAGGCTGGGAGAGGGTCCGATGTAGATGGGAAGGAAATGAGTATTATTATTGCCGTAAAGGGGTGACTTACCGATCGGGAGCATTGAGCGTAAATTCCGAAATTCCATTTGATAGTGTTGATCCCTTCGTTCGTGATGATTACTGTTTTGTGAAAAGTAAAAACGCAGAAAGGTCGAGGCATGTTAACGAGTTTGTTAAGCTGGGAAACCCATCTGCGATGGCGCTGGGGCCTTTTTTAATATTGTTATTCTTATATATTTTTTTGCCTGACTGTTTCCGGCAGCGGTACGGCGAGATGTCGGTATGGGCTTGTCTGGGCGTTGCGTTTGGTACAGGTCTAATTGCTTCCGTCAGGTGGTCATGCCGCGCCAGGGCCGTTGGTTAGTTCGGGCGTATCGATAATCTGATATTATTTTCGATGGTTTTGGCCGGGCCTGGCCATACTAACTCTTACCCGTCATCATTGGCGTCATTTTGGCCACAACTCATGATTGGCGTTGTTTTTGTATGCTTTTCTGTTTTAGGTTTCATGTTTGATGCTTTCTATAAGACACAGGTACTCTGTGAAAAATTATTATATGAGTGCTTTGTGAAAACGAAAGAGTACATCTTTGCTTTTGGTCGACTCTGTTAAGTCTGTGCGGTGTTGGTTTTTTCTTTCAAGGTTTGCTAGCCAATGGCTTGGACTATATGAGCGTGTGCGAGGCCGTTGCTTTTGTTATGAGTCTATTCGCTATTATTACTATGCTTTTTAGTAATTTAATACTAGCTCTCGTTAATGCTTTGGCCGCTTTTGCTATGGGTGTGGCATTGGATGCTGGTTTCTCACGGCTTGTTTCGCAAACTGGAAACTGTCGATGATGTATTTTTTTATTATTTTTATAGGTTTTCTTCTTGTCTTGGCTTTTCTAATTCCATTGTGCAGATTTTTAGTTATGGGGCCTTACCTGGAAGCGGAAATTGAAGATCTGGACGCAAGTATCGTTCATAAAAAAGAGTATGCGATGGCGCCCATGGATCATATCTTTGTTGTGGTTAAATACTCATACCGTGTCAGCGGTGCTACGCTGGAGTCCAATAGAATATCAATAATGGGGAAGGGGAGGTTTCTTTCTGAGGATAAGGCGAAGCGTTTTAAGGAAACTTTGTGCGAAAAGAGAATCTGCTATTACTCGGGAAAGAAGCCTAGCTTCTCACTTTTGTATAAAAGGTTATGGATTGCTGAAAAAGATACACGAGCAGTTGTCTTTATTGCAGGTGTCGCTTTGATTGCTATCGGTTTTTTTGGCCTCAATTTAGGTTGAGCGTTGTTCCAGTAGTCTAAGGAGATATGAAATATACTATTCCCAAGCCTTTTTTTACCTTGGTGAGCTCCCTCGTGTGGCTAATACGCCCCGGGCCGGGCAGCTTTACTTCCGGTATTCTGGTGTGATGGCCGGAGTTGCGATAGTGCTATCCAGTCGTTGGTATAAGAAATTGACGATATATTGCCAGCTATCTGAATTCTATATAGGTAACTGGCATAAAAGAGGCTGGCATTGTCATCATTTTGGTCACAGTTCCTGGTTGGCATAATTTTCGTATATTCTTTCCTGGTCTTGGTCTCGTATTTGGTCTTGTCTATAAGAAGCAGGTACTTTGTTGCAATACCCGCGCGGCTTGCCGACGATGGCAATCATTCGAGGGGTAGAAAGTTCGTATATAAGTACGTTGTAGGAGGGAAAGAATACTCTTGTCGCTGCGGTTCGAGCCTCCTAAGCCTGAGTGGTGCCGCCGTCTTATTTGGCAAAAAAGAGGGCCATAGATCGTGGTGCGGGAGCAGAGCCGTGATTTACTGCGACCCGGCGATTCCTTCGGTTTCGTGCCATAATAAAGAGGTTAAATCGTATGTTGTTGTTTTCTTGTCAGCACTGAACATTTCCTTTTTTGCGTTTCTGGTACTTTTATAGGACATGTAAATAGAGGCTCTATTCAGAAAATGCAAATTGGAATAACGTGGCGGCCCTATGTTTTCGTGCGCGTTGTTGCTCTTGTCTTTTCGGTATCGGCAGGGTGGGTTCCGTGAAAAATATTATTATGGCAGGAGTTGGGAGAGGAAGGCCAGGCTGGTTAGCATATCTTGGTCCAGCTGCTCGGGAAGCCGAGTTATGTATATGACGACTCAAGCATACTTAATATTATTTCTGATCAGCGCGATGGTGGTTTCTTTTTATTTGATCCTGCTTTGGCGTGGAAGACGGAGGAGGGAATCTGTTCTTCTCGATATCGGCTTTAATAAACTGCTAGGGCCGCAGGCGCGGAGTATTGCTCGATCGTTAAAGATTGAAGGGGCGGGCGCGCAGTCTATTCGCTACGGTTCGAAAGTCTGTCTTCTCCCGGGCCAGGACGGCGACCTTATTGTCTGTGACCTGGTGGTGTCTGTTGGTTTCGCCAGATACTCAGGCTTCTCAATGGTCACTCTGCTCGGTTTCATTGGCAACTTTGAAGAGAGCTCCAGTTTTGTTATCAGGAAGGCAAATATCCTGGAAACTCGCTTTGAGCTACGGAACGCTCTGCCTTTGAAGAACGACTGGTACCTGTGGCACACGGGCGTGCGCCATGGTTATCTCGATAAGGTGACGGATCAGCTTGATGCCTTTGGAGAGTCTGCGATTTTGAGAAAGAGCGGTAGGTTTCTGAGTTTGTATTTTCGGAACAAGTATCTCAGTGAAGGAGAGATTCGGGCATTGCTCCCCGGGTGGCGGCTTCTCTGTCAACGGTTTTCTAATATTAATGAATAGGCTGTGCCTTTGTTGGTGACATGAATATCTTTATAGGATGTGTGGTTCATTCCTGTCGGAAACTTAGGTTTGCGGCGATGATTCATGTATGAGTACTTTTCTATGTCTGGTTGCGTACTTTGGGTGGGTTGCCCCGTTTGGGTGATACGCCTCCAGGCCGGGCCGCGCTAGGGTCGGCTAAGCCGACAATACTAAAAGGAGAAATACCATGAGGAAGTTGAAGGCTTGTGCCCTGTCCCTGCTGGTCGCGGCGCCGGCGTTGGTGTCGGCGGAGACGCCGAACGTTAATCCGGGGCAGTGGGAGTATCAGACCACCATGACCATGAGCGCCGGTGGCCAGGCGATGCCGGCCCGCACCGCTAAGAACAAGGATTGCGTGCGCCAGGAAGACGTTACCGATCCGGATCTGTTCGGCGGTGACGAGCTGAACAATTGCGAGGTGTCCGAAATGGAGCAGAGCCGGTCACGCCTGCGTTACAGCCTGACCTGTCCGGGCCCGGACGGGTCGCCCTACACGATGAGCGCGGATCTCAAACTCCAGGGCGACACCATGGAGGGGACCATGCAAGGTGACATGGAATCCCCCATGGGGCCGATGAAAATGCGCATGTCGCTCAGCGGCAAACGCATTGGTGAGTGTTAGGCGGTTTTCGCGTACTGGTCCCGCAAGGCTTTGCGGTTGATCTTGCCGACCGCGGTCTTGGGGATCGCGTCGGTGAAAATCACCTTGCGGGGTTTCTTGTAGGAGGCGACCTGCTCGGCAACGAAGTCGATCAGGGGCTGCTCATCAATGTTTTGGTCCGGTTTGAGGGCCACGACGGCGGTGACCGCTTCCACCCATTGCGGGTCTTTCAGACCGATGACGGCGCACTCGGCCACGGCGGGGTGCGCGGTGAGCACGTCTTCCACTTCTTTGGGGTACACGTTGTAGCCGCCGGTGATGATCATGTCGGAGGTGCGGTCCTTCATGTGCAGGAAGCCGCGCTCGTCGAACTGGGCGATGTCGCGGGTGCGCAGCCAGCCGCCGTCCATGAACATCTCTTTGTTGAGCTCGGGGGCGTTGTGGTAGCCGGCCATCATTGACGGCGCGCGCACCGCAATTTCGCCGGGCTCGCCTTGCGGGACGTCGTTGCCTTGTTCGTCGACCAGACGGATCTCCACGTCGATGCTGGGTTTGCCGCAGGCGCCGAGCAGCTCCTCTTCATGGTCCTCGGGGCGCAGCACGGCGATGGTGAGCGGGCATTCGGTCTGGCCGTAGTACTGCCAGAATTTCTCCCGGCCCCAGGTGGCCATGGCTTTCTGGATCACCGGGCGCGGCATCGGCGAAGCGCCGTAGATCACCTGGCGCAGCCGGCTCACGTCGATCTCCGCGAAACGGGGGTGGCCGAGCAGCATCTGCAGCATGGTGGGCACCATGTTGACGGCGGTGATGCGCTCTTTCTCGATCAACTCCAGGAAGGCGTCCGGGTCGAAGCCGGGCATGATCACGGTGCGCGCGCCGCGCAGCCAGAACGGCAGCACGAACACGCCGCTGGCGTGGATCAGCGAGGCGGCGTGCAGCATGGCATCGTCCTGCTCCACGGCGACCAGGTTGAGCAGCACGTTCTTGCAGACGCCGGCGTAGGAGGCCTGGGTGTGTTGGGCGGCTTTAAGCGTGCCGGTGGTGCCGGAGGTGAACAGGGTCAGGATCACGTCGTCCGGTTCCACGGCCACGTCTGGATTGGCGGTGCTCTGGTTGGCCGCGTCGGCCAGCAGGTCGTCACCGCCGCCGTCGGTGCTGCCGATGCCGTGGCATTGCAGGGTGGGGAGGGCGTCGCGCAGTTCGCTGGCCCGTTCGCTCAGGTCGGCGCCGTAGAGCAGCAGTTCGCAGCCGGTCTCTTCCAGCATTTTCCGGTGTTCGTTCAGGGACAGCCGGGCGTTGAGCGGCACCCGGTTGATGCCGGCTTTCACGCAGGCGAAATCCACCGGCACGCTGTAAAGGCTGTTGTTGAGCAGCAGTGCCACGCGGTCGCCCCGTTTTACGCCGCGCTGCATCAGGCTGTGGGCGAGCTGATTGCTAAGCGTGTGGGTCTCACTAAAGGTCAGGCTCCGGTCGCCGAAGACGATGGCGGTCCGCTCGGGGTAGTAGCCGGCACCGCGATTAATCAGGTCGAGATAGGTGGTGGTCATTCAAGCTCTCCTCTTGTCTGTTCATTGTCGTTATTCGAATTCGCCGTGGCGGCCGGCGCCTTTGGTGAAACGTTCGGCGCCGGCGATGGCCTCTTCAAAGACGATCGGGTAGCCTCCCGCGCCTTCCCGGGCGAGGGCATCGGCCAGCGGCTGGTCCCATTGCCGGTAGGCGGAGAGGCGGTCGGCGCGCAGGCAGCGTTGCGGGAAACCGGCGATGCTGTGCGCCAGGGCCCGGGCGGTGTCCAGGCCTTCGCCGTCGGCGACCACGCGGTTGGCGAGGCCCATGCGCAGGGCCTCGTCGGCGTGCACCGGGCGGCCGGTGAGGATCATGTCCATGGCGTGGCCCTGGCCGACGATCCGCGGCAGGCGCACCGTGCCCCCGTCGATCAGCGGCACGCCCCAGCGCCGGCAGAAGACGCCGAACACGGCGGACTGCTCCGCCACGCGCAGGTCGCAGAACAGGCTCAACTCCAGGCCGCCGGCCACGGCGTAGCCGGACACCGCGGCGATCACCGGCTTGCTGAGCAGCATGCGTGATGGCCCCATGGGGCCGGGGCCGGTGCCTTCCGGTTCCACTTCGTTGCGGCGTTGCGGGTCGCCCAGGGCGGCCAGATCGGCGCCGGCGCAGAAGTTGCCGCCGGCGCCGGTGAGTACGGCCACGCTGACGCTGTCGTCCTCTTCGAAGGCTTGAAAGGCGTCGCGCAGGGCGTCGGCGGTGGGTCGGTCCACGGCGTTGCGCTTATCCGGCCGGTTAATAATGATGGTGCGGACGGGGCCGTCGGTTTCGACAAGGATCGGGGGCGTGGACACGGGACTCTCCTGGGCTTGGCCATCGGGCGTTATTTATTTCCCTTTGTGGAACAAAGGGGATGGTTTGGATATATTTCACCATATGACTGCAAAAGACAGCAAGAGTTATAATTTGGCCGTGACCGACGGCCCGTCCGACGGTCAATATGAGCTCGGCGCCGCGGATCTGGTCCTGGATATTCTGTCCACACACGATGCCCGCCAGGTGTCGGTGGCGGCGCTCTGCCGGGCCGGCGAGGTGTGCGGGCTTCGTGACCAGAACGTGCGAGTGGCGCTGAACCGACTGGTGCGGCAGGGCAAGGTCGCCAATCCGGCGCGCGGTCTGTACGCGCTGAACCCCGGTGGCAGTGGTCTGTTCGGCGAGGTTGAGAGCTGGCTGAGCAAGGAGCAGCGCGCGGTGGCCTGGCAGGGCGGTTGGGTCGGCGTGGTCGATGGTGCGGTGCCGCGGCGCGAGAAAACGCTCTGGCGGCGCCATGAGCGCGCCCTGATGCTGCGAGGGTTCCGCGCCCTGGGCGTTAGCGGTTTACAGCTTCGGCCGGACAATTTGCACGGGGGGGTGCCGGGTTTGCGGGAGGATTTGCGCGCGCTGGGCCTGGCGGATCAGGCTACGGTGATCGCGGTGGGCGAGCTCTCCCGGGGGGACGAACAGCGCGCCCGTGGATTATGGGATCTGGCCGCGTTGGAGGCGGCGTATCGGGACATGTTGTCGCGGCTGGAGCGCAGTCAGGCGGGTCTCCATGCGCTGCCGGCGGAGGTGGCGGCCCGTGAGAGCCTGCTGCTGGGCCGCGCGGCGATTCGCTCGATCATCCACGATCCGCTGCTGCCGGACGCCCTGATGGGGGGCGACCTGCGTCACCGTCTGATCGAGCGGATGCGGGACTACCAGAGCGAGGCGAAGCAGCTCTGGATGCGCGTGCTGCCGGCTTGAAGGGTCAACCCGCCGCCGCGTTTACAGCGCTTCCAGGATCGTGGCCACGCCCTGGCCGCCGCCGATGCACTGGGTGGCGAGGGCGTACTTCACCTTTTCCCGTTGCAGCAGCGCCGCCGCCTTGCCGGTGATGCGCGCGCCGGTGGCGCCCAACGGGTGGCCGATGGCCATGCCGCCGCCGTCCAGGTTCACGGTGGCCGGGTCCAGATTCAGGTCGCCGATGCAGGCCAGCGCCTGGGAGGCGAACGCCTCGTTGATCTCCACCACGCCCAGGTCGTCGGGGCTCAAGCCGGCCCGTGCCAGCGCTTTTTGCGTGGCCGGGATCGGGCCCAGGCCCATCACCGCCGGGTCGCAGCCGGCGCTGGCCACGGCGCGGATGCGCGCGCTCGGGGTCAGGTTGTGGCGGGCGGCGAAGTCGTCGCTGGTGACCAGTACGGCGGAGGCGCCGTCGGTGAGCGGCGACGAGGTGCCGGCGGTGACCACGCCGTTCTCATCGAACGCCGGCGGCAGCTTGGCCAAGGCTTCCAGGGAGGTGTTGGGCCGGATGCAGCCGTCCTCGGTGATCCACTCGCCGGTGCCGGTCTGGATGCGCACAATCTCGTCGCGCAGACGCCCCTGCTCCCGGGCGGCGGCGGCCTTGTGGTGGGATTCCAACGCCATCCGTTCCTGCTCGCCGCGGGGAATAGCGTAGCGTTCCGCCACGTTCTCGGCGGTGCGGCCCATGGACACATAGGCGTCGGTGTATTCCTGGAGCCAGGGGTTGGGCGAGAAATTAAAGCCGCCCTGCGGGACCTGGGTCATGGATTCCACGCCCACACACAGAAAGGCGTCGCCCAGGCCGGCCTCGATGTTGGCGGCGGCGATGTGCACCGCCGACATGGACCAGCCGCAGAAGCGGTTCACGGTCATGCCGCCGACGTCCTGGGGCAGGCCGCTGAGCAGGCCGACGATGCGTGCCAGGTTATTGCCCTGGGACGCCTCCGGGTAGGCGCAGCCGAGAATCACGTCTTCGAGCAGCGCCGGGTCCAGATCGGTGTGGGCGAGCAGCGCCTTGACCACCTGGCTGGCGAGATCGTCCGGACGTACCTGGGCGAGCAGGCCTTTGTTGGCGAAATGAAACGGGGATCGGGCGTAGCCCGCGATAACGGCTTTCATGGTGATGCCTCCCGGCTGTTGGGTTACCGCTGCATGATCAGCAGGGTGGAGGTGGCGCTGGCGTAGAGCTTGCCGTTGCGGTCGGTGAGGCGGGCTTCGGCGAAGCCGAGGCGGCGGCCCAGGGTGATCACCGTGCCTTCGGCGCGCACCGGGCCGGTGTCCTTGGTCATGCCCCGGTGGTAGGCCACTTTCAGTTCCGCCGTGGTATAGGCCTGGTCGGCGTCCAGGCTGGCGTGCACCGCGCAGCCGCAGGCGGAATCCAGCAGGGCGGCGGCGTAGCCGCCGTGCACCGAGCCGATCGGGTTATAGACTTTCTCCGAGGGCGTGCCTTCGAACACGGCGCGGCCTTTTTCCACTTCCACCAGGGTGAAATCCAGGGTGTCGCCGATGGCCGGGTTACGCTTCTCCCGCATCAGCATTTGCAGGGTTTCCAGGCCGTTCAGTGCGGCTTCGCTCATGGTTTTACTCCAATGTTCGAGTTAAAAAATCCGGGGTTAGTGCGTGCCGGGCAGCTGGGCGGCCACGGCGTCTAGGAATTCTTCGGAAAGCGCCGGGTCGTCCACCGCCCGGGACAGCACCAGCGCGCCCACCATGGCGGCGCAGGCGGCCACCGCCTTCTGCCGGCGGGCGGCTTTGGCGCGGGTGGGAAGGGCATTGCCGAGCAGGTCGATAAAGCGCTTCACGCTGCCGGTGAAGGCGGCGCGCACCGGCGGGCTTTGTCGCGCGGCGTCGCCGGCCAGGGCGGCCAGCACACAACCGTCCCCGGGGGCGTCGCGGTGGCGCTTGGACAGGTAGCGGCGGGCCAGGGTGTCCATGGACGGCCCGTCGCTGTCGCTGGCCAGCCGCCGCCAACGCCGCCCGGTGACGCCGATGGCGTATTCGCAGGCTTCCGCCATCAGTTGTTCCTTGGAGTCGAAATGGCCGTAGAAGCCGCCGTGGGTCAGGCCGGCGTTCTTCATCAGTTCAGCCACGCCGATGCCGTCGAAGCCCCGTTCGCGAAACAAACGGGCGGCCTGGTGGACGATCTGCTCACGGTTGGCGGCGGCCTGTTCCTTGCTGACTCTCATGCTGGACCTCTTGCGCCTGGTGGTCGCTTTTAGATGATGGGTGTCATTTATATAATGATGATGGTCATCATGTAAATAGGCCGCGCGAAGAAAAGTGCGCCGACCGGTTGAGACCGGACTGTGCATGAATAGCGAAAGTGTGGGCCGGCTGCTTTTCTTTTCCCCGGCAAAACCGTTCAATAGGCTGTAATAACGGTTACTTCTAAACGAGAGGAGGGAATATGCAAAACGCCGATCTGGGCAAACTGATTCTGCGCCTGACCCTGGGGCTGCTGTTGTTGCTGCACGGCATCGCCAAGCTGGAAAGCGGGGTGGGCTGGATTTCCGGTTCGTTGCAGGGTTATGGGCTGCCGGGTTTTCTCGCCTATGGGGTGTTTATCGGTGAAGTGATCGCCCCGGTGATGATCATCATCGGCTATTACACCCGGATCGGCGCGGTATTGATCGTGGGCAACATGCTGGTGGCGCTGCTGATGGCGCACATGAACGAACTGTTCGCGCTCAGCAGCACCGGCGGTTGGAAGGTCGAGCTGCAGGCGTTTTACCTGTTCAACGCGGTGGCGCTGTTCTTCCTCGGCTCCGGCAAATACGCCATGAAAAACTGAGAGAAAACATTGTGGGAGCGGGCCTCGCCCGCGAAAGGATGGCAAGAGCCACCTGGCGGGATTCCAGAGACGCGTGGAATCCCGCCGGCCTGCATACCCTCTTTAAAGCGACCCGTGCATCATATTCTTGCTGCTGATCTGCCCGTTCAGGGTCCAGTAGTCATAGAGAATCCCCAGCCCGAACAACCCCACCGTCAGCAGGTAGATGATGCCGGTGATCCATTTGCCCATGTAGAACCGGTGCAGGCCGAATATTCCCAGAAAGGTCAGCAGAATCCAGGTGATGTTGTAGTCCGTGGGGCCGGAGCGATAGCGGATATCCGCGGATTCATCCATGCCGGGAATCAGAAACAGGTCGATTATCCAGCCGATAAAAAACAGGCCCAGGGTGAAGAACCAGATGGTGCCGGTGATCTGGCGGCCGTAGTAGAAACGGTGGGCGCCCATGAAGCCGAAGATCCAGAGCAGATAGCCGATGATCTTGCTGTGCGTATCCCGATACATGAAAAATCTCTCCGTTGAATTGAAAACGCCGGGCCGTTATAGCTCGACCTTGATGGCGGCAATCACTTTGTTCGCTTTTACGCGGGCGCGTTCCACGCTGTCGGCGCGGGCCACGGCGACGCCCAGGCGGCGGCTGCCGTTGACTTCCGGCTTGCCGAACAGACGCAGGTCCGTGTCCGGTTGCGCCAGGGCCTCGTCCAGATTGCCGTAGCGCATGTCGGTGGACTCGCCTTTCACCAGCAGCACCGACGACGCGGACGGACCACGCTGTTCGATCAGCGGCACCGGCAGGCCGAGAATGGCGCGGGCGTGCAGCGCGAACTCCGACAGGTCCTGGGACATCAGTGTCACCAGACCGGTGTCGTGGGGGCGCGGTGACACTTCACTGAACCACACCTGGTCGCCTTTGACGAAGAACTCCACGCCGAACAGGCCGCGCCCGCCCAGGGCATCGGTGACCGCTCTGGCCTGCCGTTCCGCCTCCACCAGGGCGGCGTCGTTCATCGGCTGCGGCTGCCAGGACTCGCGGTAATCGCCGTCCTCCTGGCGGTGGCCGATGGGCGCGCAAAATGCCGTGCCGTCCCGGTGGCGCACGGTCAGCAGGGTGATCTCGTATTCGAAATCCACGAACCCTTCCACGATCACCCGCCCCTGGCCGGCGCGGCCGCCGGACTGGGCGTAGTCCCAGGCGGCGTCGATGTCCTGGGCCTGTTTGACCAGGCTCTGGCCCTTGCCGGAGGACGACATCACCGGTTTCACCACACAGGGCAGGCCGATGTCGCGCACCGCCGCCAGGTATTCCTCCCGGGTGCCGGCGAAACGGTAGGGGGACGTGTTCAGGCCCAGCTCTTCCGCCGCCAGCCGGCGGATGCCTTCCCGGTTCATGGTCAGGCTGGCGGCGCGGGCGGTGGGCACCACCGTGATGCCTTCCTGCTCCAGCTTGAGCAGCTCGTCGGTGGCGATGGCCTCGATCTCCGGCACGATAAAGTGCGGCCGCTCCTGTTCCACCACGCCGCGTATCGCGGCACCGTCGAGCATGTCGATCACGTGGCTGCGGTGGGCCACCTGCATGGCCGGCGCGTTGGCGTAGCGGTCCACGGCGATCACCTCACAGCCCAGCCGCATCAGCTCGATGCTGACCTCTTTGCCCAGTTCGCCGGAGCCCAGCAACAGTACGCGGGTGGCGCCGGGCGCATTGGGGGTGCCCAGAGTGGTCATGGTGGCGGCTCCTTTCCTTGAAAATCATTGCATCGCCCTCGGGCGCGTCGAGGCATGATTGTAGCCGCTACGGAGTGCCTTGTGGGAGCGGCGTCTGGCGCCTGGCGTCCCGCACGCCGTACCATATGCCGCTGGAACGCAGGGAGATCACCATGACCGCGCAAGACGATGAATTGTGGATGGCCCGGGCGCTGGCGCTGGCGGAGAGCGCCGCCGGAGAAGGGGAAGTGCCGGTGGGCGCGCTGGTGGTGCGCGACGGCGCGGTGATCGGCGAGGGCTGGAACCGGCCGATCATCGCTCATGATCCCACCGGCCACGCGGAAGTGAACGCCCTGCGTGACGCCGCCGCCCGGGCGGGCAATTACCGGCTGTCCGGCGCCACCCTGTACGTCACCATTGAGCCCTGCACCATGTGCTTCGGCGCCTTGATGCACGCCCGCATTGCGCGGCTGGTGTACGGCGCCCGGGAACCCCGGGCCGGGGTCTGTGAAAGTCAGCTGGGTTTGCCTGAACGCGGTTTCTACAACCACCGCATTGAAGTGACCGGCGGCGTTTGCGCGGAGCAAGCCGCGCAATTGCTGCGCGACTTTTTCCGCCAGCGCCGCTAGTCCGCCAGGGCCACCATGTTCGCGCGGTGGCGGTCGGAGTTGTTGGCCCACACCAGCAGGTCGTAGTAGCGGCGGATATGGCGCACGTACACCGCCGCCTGGCCGCCGGGGGCGGCGCCGTAGCGCAGCTGGTTCACGTAGGCCGGGTCGTCGAGCAGGGTGAGGCGGGTTTTCACGTCCTGCCACAGGTCCGGGTTGTCGCCCTGGCGCTCGGTGAGCACGCGGGCGTCTTCCAGGTGGCCCATACCCATGTTGTAGGCGGCCAGCGCCATCCAGGTGCGGTCCGGTTCCTGGATGCGGTCCGGCACCCGGTCGTGCAGCTTACGCAGGTAGGCGGCGCCGGCACGGATGCTCTGGGCCGGGTCGGTGCGGTCGGAGACGCCCATTTCCCGGGCGGTGCGGTTGGTCAGCATCATCAGGCCCTCGACCCCGGTGGGGGAGATCGCCTGGGCGTCCCACAGGGATTCCTGGTAGGCCATCGCCGCCAGCAGGCGCCAGTCGAAGCCGGCGTCCACGGACGCTTCCTGGAACTGGGCGGTGTAGCTGGGCAGGCGGTCGTCCATATGGCGGATAAAGCTGCGCGCCGCGTACAGGTTGAACTGGTCCACATGGCCGTAGAAACGGTCCGCCAGCCGGGTGGTGGTGCCGTCCGCCTTGGCCTGGGTCAAAAAGCGCTGCGCCGCCAGATAGAGGCTGCGGTCGTCGTTGGCGCGGAACGCCCATGCCAGGCCCTGATCCACGCTCAGGGTGAAACCGGACGCCAGGTCCGGAAACAGTGAGCGGTGGATCGCATAGGCGTTGGAGTTGATCAGGGCGTAGTCGCCGTCGCCTTGCTCGACCAGGGCCAGCAACTGCTCGGCGGTGGCGTTCTCCACCTGCTCGAAGCTCAGTTCCGGGTGGTCCAGCTGCGCCGCCACCAGCATGTCCGCATGGCGGCTGCCGGCGCGCACCAGCACCTCCTTGCCGATCAGGTCGGTGATCTCGGCGGGGCGCTGGTCACCCAGGCGGTACATCACCAGGGTGTCCACGTTCTGGTAGGGGGTGCTGTAGCGCAGCGCCTGGTCGCCGTCGTGGCCGGCCAGCAGGGCGGATGCGGCCAGATCGGCCTTACCGCGGCGCACCGCGTACTTAAGGTCGGAGGTGCTGTCCACCTCCAGCAGGCGCAGTTCCACGCCCAGGCGCTCGGCAAAGCCGCGCGCCAGCTCGTATTCCATGCCGGTGAGGCCGTTGGGGTCACGGTAGACAGTGGTCAGTGAGGGCCGGGTGGCCACCACCAGCTCGCCCCGCGCCTGGACACGTTCCAGGGCGGTGGGGGTGGGGCGCATCGCCACCATCAGCCCGACCGCGCCAAGCAGCGCGAGCGGGGCGATAAGCTGTCGGCCGGGGCGGAGGAAACCGCGAAGCCGTTGTAGCACTGTCATATCCGTTGATACCTCTGCTGGGTGTACTCCAGACAGGTCGGTACGGCCCGTGCCGTCCATCGCCGGACCCGGAAATCGGGGCGCTCGCCCCCGGGTCGGCTGTGACCTACATCACGTGTGCGCGGCGAATCTACCATCGGAACTGGTCAAAAATCCATCATTTTTGTCCAACAATCATATTTGCTTGCATCTTTGCGGCCCCCGCGGCGCGCGCATAGGAATTCGGGCGGCCATCCCTTATCATTGCGATCCTTATTTCTCCCCCTGCACGTAAAGGAAAAGCCGACCCCATGCTGATCCTCCCCGGTAGCCCGGCCCTATCCGCGTTTAGAAAGGAAAAACTGCTGGAGGCTCTGCCCCAGGCAGAGGCTCTGTCCGCCCGTTTCGTGCACTTCGTGGAGCTGTCTCCAACGGAGGGCGACGCCGGGCTGGATGAGCGCGAGCGCCAGGTGCTCGACAGCCTGCTGGAATACGGCCCCAGCCTGGAAGACGCGGCCGTGGAAGAGAGCGGCAGTGAAACCTTCGTGGTGGTGCCCCGCCCGGGCACCGTGTCGCCGTGGTCGTCCAAGGCCACCGACATCTGCCACAACGCCGGCCTCGCCAAGGTGGCGCGGGTGGAGCGCGGCATTGAGTACCGGCTCAAGCTCAACGGTCCGGCGGACCGGGGCGAGCTGGCGGCGGCGTTGCACGATCGCATGGTGGAAGCGGTGCTCGACCGGCTGGAGGACGCCGAGGTGCTGTTCACCCACCACCGGCCGCGCCCGCTGACCAGCGTGGACGTGATCGGCGGCGGCCGCGAGGCGCTGGCCACCGCCAACGGCGAGCTGGGCCTGGCGCTGGCGGAGGATGAAATCGACTATCTGGCGGAGCGCTTCACCGCCCTGGGGCGCAACCCCTCGGACGCCGAGCTGATGATGTTCGCCCAGGCCAATTCCGAGCACTGCCGCCACAAGATCTTCAACGCGGACTGGACCATCGACGGCCAGGAGCAGGACCTCAGCCTGTTCGCCATGATCCGCAACACCTACAAGCACGCCAGCGAGGGCGTGCTCAGCGCCTACAGCGATAACGCGGCGGTGGTGGCCGGCCCGGTGGCGGACCGCTTCTACCCGGATCCGGGCAACGCCGGCTATCCGTGTGAGTACCGCTACCGGAACGAGCCGGTGCACATGCTGATGAAGGTGGAGACCCACAACCATCCCACCGCCATCGCCCCACGCCCCGGCGCGGCCACCGGCGCCGGCGGCGAGATCCGCGACGAGGGCGCCACCGGCCGCGGCGGCAAGCCCAAGGCCGGCCTCACCGGCTTTTCCGTGTCCAACCTGTGCATCCCCGGTTTCCGCCAGCCCTGGGAAGACGACTACGGCCGCCCCGGGCGCATCGCCTCGCCGCTGGACATCATGATCGACGGGCCGCTGGGCGGCGCCGCCTTCAATAACGAGTTCGGCCGGCCCAACCTGTGCGGCTACTTCCGCACCCTGGAAATCCAGGCGCCGGGCGTGGCCGGCGACGAGCGCCGCGGTTACCACAAGCCGATCATGATCGCCGGCGGGCTGGGCAACGTCCGCGACGGCGACGTGCACAAGAAACCGATTCCGCCGGGCGCCAAGATCATCGTGATCGGCGGCCCGGCCATGCTGATCGGCCTGGGCGGCGGCGCCGCCAGTTCCATGGCCAGCGGCGAATCCGACGAAGCGCTGGATTTCGCCTCGGTGCAGCGCGACAACCCGGAAATCGAGCGCCGCGTCCAGGAAGTGATCGACCGCTGCTGGGCGCTGGGCGAGCACAATCCGATTGTGTCGATCCACGACGTGGGCGCCGGCGGCCTGTCCAACGCGCTGCCGGAGCTGGTCCACGACCACGACCGGGGCGCCAAACTGTCGCTGCGCGCCATCCCCAGCGCCGAACCGGGCATGAGCCCGGTGGAGATCTGGTGCAACGAAGCCCAGGAGCGCTACGTGCTGGCGGTGCTGCCGGAGGACCTGGAGCGCTTCGAGGCGCTGTGTGAGCGCGAGCGCGCGCCGTTCGCGGTGCTCGGCGAGGCCACCGAAGCGGAACACCTGGAGGTGGCCGACGACCACTTCGGCGATGCGCCGGTGGACCTGCCCATGGATCTGCTGTTCGGCAAGCCGCCGAAAATGCAGCGCGGCTACGACCGGGAAGATTTCGAGCGCCAGCCGTTCACCACCGAAGGCATTGAGCTCAAGGACGCCATCGAGCGGGTCATGCGCCTGCCCACGGTGGCCTCCAAGAATTTCCTGATCACCATCGGCGACCGGTCGGTGACCGGCCTGGTGCACCGCGATCAGATGGTCGGCCCCTGGCAGGTGCCGGTGGCCGACTGCGCGGTGACCGCCACCGGCTACAACCAGCGCACCGGTGAAGCCATGGCGATGGGCGAGCGCACCCCGGTGGCGCTGGTCAACGCGGCCGCCTCCGGCCGCATGGCGGTGGCGGAAACCCTCACCAACCTGGCCGGCGCCCACATCGGCTCGCTGGGCCAGATCCGCCTGTCCGCCAACTGGATGGCCGCCGCCGGCCACCCGGGCGAGGACCAGGCCCTGTTCGAAACCGTCAAGGCGGTGGGCATGGAACTGTGCCCGAAGCTGGGCATCGCCATCCCGGTGGGCAAGGACTCCCTGTCCATGCGCACCCTGTGGCAGGAAAAAGGCATCGACAAGAGCGTGGTGGCGCCGCTGTCGCTGATCGTCTCCGGCTTCGCCAACGTCACCGACATCGGCCTGACCGCCACGCCGCAGCTCAAAACCGGCCTGGACAGCGAGCTGCTGCTGATCGACCTGGGCCGGGGCAAGAACCGCCTGGCCGGCTCGGCGCTGGCCCAGGTGTTCGGCAAGGTCGGCGATGTGGCGCCGGACCTGGATGACGCCGACGATCTGATCGCCTTCTTCGAAGTGACCCAACGGCTGCTGGCGGAAGAGCGCCTGCTCGCCTACCACGACCGCTCCGACGGCGGCCTGTTCACCACCCTGGCGGAGATGGCGTTCGCCGGCCGCACCGGCGTGGACATCGTGCTGGACAACATCGCCGGTGACGGCCCTGAGGCCGTGGCGGCGCTGTTTGCCGAGGAGGCCGGCGCGGTGATCCAGGTGCGCGCCGCCGACGTGCAGGCGGTGCGCCAGCGTTACCAGGACGCCGGTCTGGGCGGCTGCGTGCACAGCGTCGGCACCGTCAACGACGAGGACGTGGTGCGCCTGCGCCTGGGCGGCGCGGTGTTGCGCGAACGCCCGCGCTGGGGGCTGCAGCGGCTGTGGTCGGAAACCAGCTACCGCATCCAGGCGCTGCGCGACAACCCGGACTGCGCCCGCCAGGAGTTCGAATCGATCGCCGATTCCAACGACCCGGGCCTGAACGTGCGCCTCACCTTCGACATGAGCGAGGACGTGGCCACTCCGTTCATCAATACCGGCGCCCGCCCCAAGGTGGCGATCCTGCGCGAGCAGGGCGTTAACGGCCACATGGAAATGGCCGCCGCCTTCGACCGCGCCGGGTTCAGCGCCATGGACGTGCACATGAGCGACCTGCTCGCCGGCCGCGTCAGCCTGGACGACATGAAAGGCCTGGTGGCCTGCGGCGGCTTCTCCTACGGCGACGTGCTGGGCGCCGGCGAGGGCTGGGCCAAGAGCATTCTCTACAACCCGGGTCTGCGCGACGCCTTCAACCGCTTCTTCTTCCGCGAGGACACCTTCTCGCTGGGGGTCTGCAACGGCTGCCAGATGCTGTCCAACCTCAAGGATCTGATCCCCGGCGCCGAGCACTGGCCGCACTTCGTGCGCAACCTGAGCGAGCAGTTCGAGGCGCGCACCTCGTTGGTGGAGATCCAGGACTCGCCGTCCGTATTGCTGCGTGACATGGCCGGCACCCGCCTGCCGATCGCCGTGGCCCACGGCGAAGGCCGCGCCGAGATCAGCGACCAGGACCTCAACCGCAACATCGAACAGCGGCTGCTGGCACTGCGCTACGTGGACAGCCTGGGCAACCCGGCGGAGCAGTACCCCGCCAACCCCAACGGTTCCGCCCAGGGCGTCACCGGCTTCACCTCCCGCGATGGCCGGGCCACCATCATGATGCCGCACCCGGAGCGGGTGTTCCGCGTGCTGCAGAACAGCTGGATCCCGGATGATTGGCGCCGGTTTGAGACTGGGCCCTGGTATCGGTTGTTTGCCAATGCCCGGAAGTGGGTCGGGTGAAGGCAGTTAATAGTTAAGAGTTAATAGTTAACAGTGAAAAGCGAAGTCAAAAGACTGGGCGCTTTTGCGGGATTGGAGTGGGTGCAGTATGGCGGACGAGATGTATAACTATTTTGATATGTTGATCGCGGAGTCGCCGGAGCCTACGGCGGTGTCCCAGCGGCGTCGGGAGCTGGCCAGCGAGTTGAAGGCGATTAGTGAGCAGTTGATTCGTCTGGACGCGGATGAGGCGGCGCTGGCGGAGTACACTGAGCAGGCGCGGGCGCTGCGTGAACGCCTGGAAGGGCATGGTCATCGCAGTATGCGCGATATTCTTGGTCGGCTGATCGTGGGTAAAGGCAGCCGCCAGGACGCGCTGGATATGGCCGACTTTGAGATCCTGACCGGCCAGGCGACGCCGCTGTCGCCGCCGCTGGAGCTGTGGCTGGACGGCGACACCGTGCGCGGCCGCGCCACCTTCGGACGGCTGTTCATGGGCCCGCCGGGCAAGGTGCACGGTGGCGTGCTGTCCCTGGCCCTGGATATGCTGATGGCCAAGTGTCAGGATTTCGTCACCGGCCTCGGCATGACCGGCACGCTCAACATCCGCTACATGGCGCCCACGCCGCTGAATACGGAGATCCGCTTCGAGTCCCGCGTGACGAAAGTGGAAGGCCGCAAGCTGCTCACCGAAGCCAGGGTGTTCGCCGGCGACACCCAGACCGTGTCCGCCACCGGCGTGTGGATCTCATCCCAGGGCAACTATCAGTTGCGCGACGCTTACGCGCACCTGGCCGAGCCCGCCGACAACGACCGCGAGACCCCTGAACCCGGGCGGTCCGCCAGGGAGGCCGGATGACCGTCTACAAGCTTTGTTTCTACGTCCCCGAAGAGCATGCCGAAGCGGTGAAGAACGCCGTCTTCGAGGCCGGCGCCGGCCGCATCGGCAACTACGATTGCTGCAGCTTTCAGGTCGCCGGCCAGGGGCAGTTCCGGCCCCTGGAAGGCAGTGACCCCTACGTTGGCGGCCAGGGCGAGATCGAAACGGTGCGCGAATTCCGGGTGGAAACCATCTGCATGGAAGACCACCTCAAAGCCGCCCTCAGCGCTCTGCGTCTCGCCCACCCCTACGAAGAGCCCGCCATCGACCTGTGGCGGCTTGAGGACCTGCCTGGTTAGGTTCGGACCAGGGTGCGGGCTTTGTGCGAGCGGGCCCAGCCCGCGAAAGGCCGGCGAATGCCGGCCGGCAGGATCCCAGAGAGCTCTCTAACGGCAGCACAAACAAGGTCTCTGGAATCCTCCGGGCGACCTGGGTCGCCCTTTCGCGGGCAGGCCCGCTCCCACAGGCCAGCTCCCACAAGTTCAGTCGTCCAGCGAAGGTTTGCGCTTCAAAGGCGGGATATCCTGGGTCCGCACCGGAAACTCATCGCCGTTGGCGCGGTCCTGGATAAAGAACTTCAGCGTCCGGCCGATGGTGGGGAAGGCGAGTTCGTCCCAGGGAATCTCGTCCTCCGAGAACAGCCCGGCGTCGGCGCTTTCGTCGCCGGCGGCGAAGTCGCCATTGACCATCTCGCTGAGGAAAAACATGTAGACCTGGTTGATGTGCGGCAGGTTGAACACCGTGTACAGGTCGCCGATGGCCACGGTGGCGCAGGCTTCCTCCCAGGTCTCCCGGGCGGCGCCCTCCTGGAGGGTCTCGCCGTTTTCCATGTAGCCGGCGGGCAGGGTCCAGTAGCCGATGCGCGGTTCGATGGAACGTTTGCAGAGCAGAAAGCGGCCTTCCCAGACCGGGATCGCGCCGACCACGATTTTCGGGTTCTGGTAGTGGATCACGCCGCAGTGGTTGCACCAATAGCGGGGCCGGTTGTCGCCTTCGGGGATGGAGAACAGGATCTCTTCGCCGCAATGGCTGCAATATTTCATTGATGCTCTCGCCTGCTTATGGAACCACATCGGGGCGCCTGGCCGCCGGCCGGCATGATGAGGAAACGACAGCCTAATGGCTTGGCGGTGGATCGGCAATTAGGGCGTTTCCACCGGCTCCGCCGTGAATAGAGCGCATCCGGCCTTGCCCGGTGCGCGACGCCTGTTCAAACTGGTGTTTGAAATAAGACAGGGAGTACCCCGTGCTAGAAAAACTCCGGCAGCGCATGTCGGCTTACCCTTTCAATGACTTACCGGTGGACCTGCCGGAAGCGGCCGTGCTGATGCCGTTCGTGGACCAGCCGGATCCGGAACTGATTCTCACCGTCCGTGCCCAGGGTATGCCGACTCACGCCGGCGAGGTGGCATTTCCGGGCGGTAAACGGGACCCCGGCGACCGCGATCTGTTGCACACCGCTCTGCGTGAAAGCCATGAGGAGGTGGGGCTGGCCCAGCGTGAAGTGGAGGTGATCGGCCAGCTGTCGCCGCTGGCGTCCCGGTTTGGCATGAAGGTGACCCCGTTCGTGGGCGTGGTGCGGGCCGGGGTGGATCTGACCCCCGAGCCCGGCGAGATCGAGACCATCTTCCAGGTGCCGCTGAGCTTCTTTCTGGAGGAGGAGCCGGAGCTGTCGCCGCCGATCGATTTCTATGGTCGCCGCCTGCGCATGCCCAGCTATTATTACGAAGACAAGCGGATCTGGGGGCTGACGGCCTTTATGATCCTGGATTTGATCAACCATGTGTACGACGCCGATGTGCGTTTCGACCTGACGGGTGAAAAATGATCTATAAACTGGAAGGCCGCCGTGTGGAAATGCGGGGTGAAGGCCAGTGGGTGGCGCCCAACGCCACGGTAATCGGTTCGGTGATACTGGGCGCCAACAGCAGCGTTTGGTTCGGCGCGGTGATCCGCGGCGACAACGATCTGATCGAGATCGGTGACAACACCAACGTGCAGGAAAACTCCGTGCTGCACGTGGATCCCGGCGTGCCGATGAAGATCGGCAACGGCGTCACCGTCGGCCACAAAGTCATGCTGCACGGCTGCACCATCGGCGATAACAGCCTGATCGGTATCAACGCGGTGGTGCTGAACAAGGCGAAAATCGGCAAGAACTGCATCATCGGCGCCCACGCCCTGGTGCCCGAGGGCATGGAAATCCCCGACAACTCCCTGGTCATGGGCGCGCCCGCCAAGGTGGTCAAGGAGATCTCCGACGGCCACAAGGCGATGCTCACCATGAGCAGCCAACACTACGCCGCCCACGCCAAACACTTCGATGAGCACCTGGAAGTCGATGAGCGCTTTCAATAACCGGCCGGAAATCCCCGAAGCCCCGGTGTCGCCCTGTGTGTCGATCTGCGCCCTGGACGGGGACGACATCTGTGTGGGGTGCTTCCGCACCGGCCGCGAGATCAGCTATTGGGGCCTGCTGCCCGTGGAGGAACGCCGTGAGGTGCTGGTCCGCTGCCAGCAGCGCATGGCCGGCGAACCGGCGCCGTGCATGGTGACGAAGGAGCAGCCGTGAGCGAGGTGAAGCAGCCGTGAGCGAGGTAGAGCAGCCGTGAGCGACAAAGAACAGCCGCTGTTGCCGAACCGTCCCCGGGTGGGGCTGGCGTTGGGCAGCGGGTCCGCCCGGGGCTGGGCGCACATCGGTATTATTCAGGCGCTGGAAGAGCGCGGCATTGAGATCGACGTGGTGGCCGGTACGTCCATCGGCGCCCTGGTGGGCGGCGCCTACGTCAGTGGGGCACTTAAGGAGTTCGGTGACTGGGTGCGCACCCTGACCACCAAGGACGTCTTCGGGTTGATGGATTTCACCTTTTCCGGCGGCGTGGTGAAGGGGGAAAAGCTGTTCGGTTTTTTCGAGAAGCTGCACAGCAACCCCAATATCGAAGACCTGGAAAAGCGGTTCGTCACCGTGGCCACGGACATGAAAAGCGGGCGCGAAGTGTGGATCAGCAAGGGGCCGGTGCTGGACGCCGCCCGCGCGTCCTGCGCGCTGCCCGGGCTGTTCTCGCCCCTGCAGCACCAGCGCCGCTGGATGCTGGACGGCGGTCTGGTCAATCCGGTGCCGGTGTCGGCGGCGCGGGCGTTCGGCGCCGATGTGGTGATCGCGGTGAACCTGAACGCCCAGCTGGTGGGCGCCCACCTGTCACGCCAGACGCCGTCGGACGGTGGCGAGAGCGACGAAGATCGCAGCCTGTGGCAGAAGATGACCCACTATTTTTCCTCCCAGGACGGCGGCTCGCCGGGCTTCTTCGATGTGGTGGCGTCCAGCGTCAATATCATGCAGGACCGCATCACCCGCTCGCGGATGGCCGGCGACCCGCCCGAGGTCACGCTGATCCCGCTGCTGGAGGATTTTGCCTTGATGGACTTCCACCGCGCCGGGGAAGCCATCGATGAGGGCTACCGGCTGGTGGAGCGTCACGAGGGGGACATTTTTGCCTGGGTGGGGTCGCCGGACGCGGACCGGGTATAGGTCTCTGGAAACCTGCCGGGCGCTTTCAGGGGGCGTCGGGCTCCTGGGAGGCGTGGCGGACCTTGGCAGCTTTTACCATGTTGTCCTTCACCTGCAGGATCTCGATCAGATAGTCGCCGATGCGGATCGAGATGTTGGCGTCCGGTATGTCCTGCAGATACTCCAGAATCAAGCCGTTGAGCGTGCGGGGCCCGCCGGTGGGCAGGTCCCAGTCCAGTGAGCGGTTGATTTCGCGCAGGTGGGTGGCGCCGTCGATCACGTGGCTGCCGTCCTCCTGGGGGTGGATGTCCTGGCTGGTGGCGGCCAGGTCGGTGGTGAACTCGCCGACGATTTCCTCGAGGATGTCCTCCAGCGTCACCAGACCCAGCACGTCGCCGTACTCGTCCACCACGATACCGATGCGCCGCCGCGCATTCTGAAAGTTGATCAGCTGACGGTTCAGCGAGGTGCCTTCCGGCACGAAGTAGGGCTCCACGGTGTGCTGCATCAGTTCCGCTTTGTTGATGTCTTCCTTGAGCAGCAGCCGGCTCAGTTTGCGCAAATGCAGCAGGCCCAGCATGTTGTTGGGGTCGCCGCGGTACACCGGCAGCCGGGTGTGCTGGCTGGCGCGCAGGGTGGACATGATCTCGTCCATGTCGTCATCAATGTCCACGCCCACCATTTCGTTGCGCGGGATCATGATGTCCTCCACCGTGACGCTTTCCAGATCCAGGATGTTGAGCAGCATCTTCTGGTGCTTTTCCGGAATCAGGCCGCCGGCCTCGTTGACCACGGTGCGCAGTTCCTCGGGGCTGAGGTGATCGTCGTCGCTGTTGCGGGTCTGCGCGCCGGCCAGCCTCAGGAATATCATGCTGATGCCGTTGACCAGCCATACCAGCGGCGCCAGCAGCACCTGCAGGGGCTTGAGCACCACGCTGGCGGGGAAGGCGATGCGCTCGGGCTTGAGCGCGGCGTAGGTTTTCGGGGTGATTTCCGCGAACACCAGCATCACCAGGGTGATCACCACCGGCGCCACCGCCGCGCCGCTGTCGCCCAGCCAGCGGATCGCCAGAATCGCCGCCACCGTGGCGGCGAAATTGTTGACGAAATTGTTACCGATCAGGATCACCGACAGCAGGCGGTCGGTGCGGCGCAGCAGGCTCTCCACCCGCACGGCGGCGCGGTGCCCCTGGCGGGCCAGATGCCGCAGGCGATAGCGATTGATCGCCACCATGCCGGTTTCACTGCTGGAGAAGAAGGCGGAGCCGAGAATCAGGATGATCAGGGCGGTGATCAGCCACCCGTCGGAGAAACTGTCCAAGAGGAAGTCGTTTCGTTGCTTATTGGCAGCACATTGTTTGGGGTCGGCGCTGGGCTGTCAACCGTGCCCAGGCCCTGGCATAGAGGGCTTAGGCCCTGTCGAGAATCACTTCCAGCACCAGCTGAGAGCCGAAGAACGCCACCACCAGCACCGCGAAGCCCGCCAGGGTGAAGCGCACCGCCGTGCGGCCCCGCCAGCCGCGCAGATGGCGGCCGCCCAGCAGCACCGCGAAAATCACCCAGGAGACCAGCGTCAGCACGGTCTTGTGCACCAGGTGCTGGGCGAACAGGTCGTCCACGTACATAAAGCCGAACAGAATCGCCAGCGTCAGCAGGCTCTGGCCCAGCCAGATGGTGTCGAACAGCATCGACTCCATCACCTGCATGGGCGGGAACAGGCGCATCACCCCGCGGATATGGCCGTCCTTGAGCTGGCGGTCCTGGACCATCAGCAGCAGGGCCTGGCAGGCGGACAGCACCAGCACCGCGTAGGCGAGGATAGACAGCAGCACGTGCAGGCCGATGCCGTGTTCCAGCGGGTGGGCGTTGTAACCGGTGTCGATCCACAGGCTGGCGGGGATGATCAATGCCGCGAACGGAAACACCAGCGCGCCGATCCACTGAAACGGCCGGTACAGGCTGGACACCAGCACCAGCCCGGCGCCCACCGCCGCCATACAGGAGGCCACCGAGAACAGGCCCAGGCGCAGCCCCTGGTCGGTGACCAGCAGGAAATACAGCCCCACGGCGTGGGTGGCCACCGCCAGACCGCCGGGCAGCATCAGCACCGCCCGTGACGGCGCCGCCTGACCGCGGAACTGGCGGTACAGCAACAGCGACGAGAGCGCGTATAAAAAAGTGGCGATCAGGCCCAGGGCCTCGGCAGCAGTCATAGGGTGCGATTTCTCCGAAAAAGCCGCCGAAGTCTGGCACAGGTACCCGTGCTTTTGAAGCGCCAGCCATGACGGGCAGGGCATCGGTGCCCTATAATCGGCGGCCTGTCGTCTCGGTGCGCGCGGTCAGCGCCGCCGAGCGCTCGAAATCTGGAGGTTGATGATCATGTTCGAGAATCTCACGGACCGCCTGGGTCAGTCGCTGAAAGGCCTGGCCGGCCAGGGGCAGCTCACCGAAGACAATATCCGCGACACCCTGCGCGAGGTGCGCAAGGCGCTGCTGGAGGCCGATGTGGCCCTGCCGGTGGTCAAGGAGTTCGTGGAGCAGGTCAAGGAAAAAGCCCTCGGCCAGGAGGTGTTGAAGAGCCTTAACCCGGGTCAGGCGTTCGTCAAGATCGTCAACGACGAGCTGGTGCACACCATGGGCGACGCCAACGACGCCCTGGATCTGGCCTCCAAGCCGCCGGTGGTGATCATGATGGCGGGCCTGCAGGGCGCCGGTAAGACCACCTCCGTGGCCAAGCTGGCGCGTTTCCTTCAGGAACGGGAAAAGAAGAAGGTGATGGTGGTGTCCGCCGACGTCTACCGCCCGGCGGCCATCGACCAGTTGCAGACCCTGGCCGGCGAGGTGAAGGCGGAGTTCTTCCCCTCCACCGGTGATCAGGACCCGGTCGAGATCGCCAATAACGCCCTGGCGGCGGCGCGCAGCAAATATATGGACGTGCTGATCGTCGATACCGCCGGCCGTCTGCACGTGGACGAGCAGATGATGGGCGAGATCAGCCGTCTGCACGGGGCCATCAACCCGGCGGAAACCCTGTTCGTGGTCGACGCCATGACCGGTCAGGACGCCGCCAACACCGCCCAGGCCTTTAATGAGGCGCTGCCGCTCACCGGTGTGATCCTCACCAAGGCGGACGGCGATTCCCGGGGCGGCGCGGCGCTGTCCGTGCGCCACCTCACCGGCAAGCCGATCAAATTCATCGGCATGGGCGAGAAAACCGACGCCCTGGAGCCTTTCCACCCGGACCGGATCGCCAGCCGGATTCTCGGCATGGGCGACGTGCTGTCGCTGGTGGAGCAGGCCGAGCGCACCCTGGACAAGAAGAAAGCGGACAAGATCGCCAAGAAGTTCAAGAAAGGCCGGGCGATGGACTTCGAGGACCTGAAGGATCAGTTCCAGCAGATGCGCAATATGGGCGGCATGGCCAGCCTGCTCGACAAGCTGCCGGGCATGGGCGGCATGATGGAGGCGGCCCAGAACCCGGCCTCCATGAAACAGATGAAGCACATGGAAGCCCTGATCGACTCCATGACCCCCAAGGAGCGCCGCAACCCGGACGTGATCAAGGGCTCGCGCAAGAAGCGCATCGCCGCCGGCGCCGGCCTGGAAATCCAGGACCTCAACCGCCTCATGAAGCAGCAGAAAATGATGGCGAAGATGATGAAGAAGATGCGCGGCAAGGGCGGCATGAAGAACATGATGCGCGGCATGGAAGGCATGATGGGCGGCGGCTCCGGCGGTCCCGGCGGCGGTATGCCCCCGGGCGGCATGGGTGGCGGCGGTGGCATGCCGCCCATGGGCGGTGGCGGCGGTGGTCTGCCCCCCATGGGAGGCGGCCGCTAGGGCTTTATCTCGGCTGCGGATGGGCGTACAATCCGCACCCTTCGCGACCCGACCGGGCCTTTTTCATGGCGCCGGGCGGGTTTTCAAGCGGATACGATGGCCGGCGGCGGGCGCCGCGGGTCGGGAAACCGGATTGAAATAAGGTAATTGAATTATGGTAGTTATTCGTCTCGCCCGCAGTGGCGCCAAGAAACGTCCCTTCTATCACATCGCCGTGGCCGACAGCCGCACCTCCCGCGATGGCCGTTTCATCGAACGTCTGGGTTTCTACAACCCGATCGCCCGTGGCGGCGAAATCCCGCTGCGCATTGATCTGGCCAAGGTTGACGCCTGGGTCGCCGAGGGCGCGCAGCCTTCCGAGCGCGTTAAGGCGCTGGTCAAGAAAGCCCGGAAAGAAGCCGAGCAAAGCGCGTAAAGCGCTGCTGGCGAGCGCCTGAAGATGGCGGCAGCCGATAACGCCCTGACATCCGAGCAGGTGTTGGTGGTGGGCCGCGTAATGGCGGTCCATGGCGTCCAGGGGTGGGTGAAGGTGTATTCCCACACCGACCCGATGGAAAACATCTTCGAGTATCAGCCCTGGTATATGCGTCGCGGCGAGCACTGGCTGCCGGTGACGCTCACCGGCAAGCGCCGGCAGGGCAAGGGGCTGGTGGCCGGCGTGGAAGGTTACAACGACCGGGACCAGGCCCAGCAAGAGCTGGTCGGGCGGGACATCGCCGTCCCCCGCGACCTGCTGCCCCGCTCCGGCGGGGGCGATTATTACTGGCGCGATCTGATCGGCCTGCGGGTGAAACTCGCCGACGGCCGGGATCTGGGCCAGGTGCACAGTTTAATGGAAACCGGCGCCAACGATGTTCTGGTGGTGCGCGGCGACGGCGACAGTCTCGACCGGGAAGAGCGGTTGCTCCCCTGGTTGCCCGAGCAGGTGATTCTGGATGTGGATCTGGAGCACGGCGAGATGCGGGTGGACTGGGACCCGGAGTTTTAGCGAACCGGCTCAAACGGGGGCAAGGCCATGCGGATAACGCTGATCACCCTGTTCCCGGAGATGGCGCGGGCGGTCACCGACTTCGGGGTCACCCGGCGCGCGGTGGAGAACGGCCAGCTGGTGCTGGATACGGTGAACCCACGGGATTTCACCGAGGACCGCCACCGCACCGTGGACGACCGGCCCTTCGGCGGCGGCCCCGGCATGGTGATGAAGGTGGCGCCGCTGGAAAAGGCGCTGACCCACGCCCGGCAACGGGCCGGCGGTGGCAAGGTGATCTACCTGTCGCCCCAGGGTCGGCCGCTGACCCAGGCGAAAGCCGAGGCGTTGGCGGCGGAGCCGGAATTGATTCTGCTCGCCGGCCGCTACGAAGGGGTCGATGAGCGATTGTTGGAAGCGTCGGTGGACGAGCAGATCTCCATCGGCGATTACGTGCTCAGCGGCGGTGAACTGCCGGCGCTGGTGCTGATCGACGCGGTGACGCGTTTGCTGCCCGGGGTACTCGGGCATCAGGATTCGGCGGCCCAGGATTCGTTTTCCGGCGACATGGAAAACCTGCTGGACTGCCCGCACTACACACGGCCCGAGCTGTATCAGGGCCGGTCGGTGCCTGAAGTTCTGCTCAGTGGCGATCACGAACGGATCCGCCGCTGGCGTTTGAAGCAGGCACTGGGACGCACCTGGCGGTGGCGTCCCGAACTGCTGGAGGCCCGCCGGGAGCGGGGCTTGAGCAAGGAAGAGAGCGAGTTGCTCGACGAATACATCCGCGAGTTCGAAGCGCGGGACGACGGGCAGCAATACAGCGATCAATGAACCGAGGAGCCTGCCATGAGCGGCAAAAAACCCCTGATTCAGGAAATCGAACAGGCACAGCTGAAAACCGACGTGCCCGAGTTCGGCGCCGGTGACACCGTCACCGTGCAAGTGAAAGTGAAAGAAGGCACCCGTGAGCGTCTGCAGGCGTTCCAGGGTGTGGTCATCGCCCGCCGTAACCGCGGTCTCAACTCCGCCTTCACGGTGCGTAAAGTGTCCCACGGCGTGGGCGTTGAGCGGGTGTTCCAGCTGCACAGCCCGATCATCGATTCCATCGAAGTGAACCGTCGCGGTGACGTGCGTCGCGCCAAGCTGTACTTCCTGCGTGACCGGTCCGGTAAGTCCGCGCGGATCAAGGAAAAAATCCGCAAGTAATTCAACTTGCGGTTGTGCCGCCGCGAGCCATGTCGTCTCAGCCTTTGCTGTAGGGCAATTCGGAGACGACCTCTGGTCCGGCGGACGCTCCCAAAAAAAGGGCCACCCCAGGGTGGCCCTTTTTTATGCGGCTTGCGGCTGCCTCTATTTAGAGACCGCCCGAAACACCGCCAGAATCACCAGAGCGCCGATCACCGCGGTAACCAGGCCGCCCAGGCTGAACGAGCCCACCGGGCCGCCGATGCCGGCCATGGCGCCCAGCCAGCCGCCGACGATTGCCCCGATGATGCCGAGAATAGTGGTGAGAATAAATCCCCCGCCGTCGCGGCCGGGCATGATCCATTTGGCGATGATACCCGCCAAAAGCCCCAGTACGATCCACGATAAAATGCCCATAAAACGTTCTCCTTGGCCGATTCATTGATCACTTTCAGTATGCCTGCGCAAGCGCGGCGGGGCCGGTAATAAAAGGTAAAACCAGGGCGTGAACAGAGCGCGAGGACGGTGATTGTGTTTTGTGCCGTGATTGCCAATACTCGCGGCATGAACTTTCCCCGCAAGCCCCTCAGCGACACCGACCGGACCCTGGTCGACGCCTGGCTGGACAACCAGTGGCTGGAGCGCGGCCTCAGCCGCCACACCCTGGAAAGCTATGGCCGTGACCTGCGCCAGTTCGGCGAATGGCTCGCCGGCGGCGGGCGGAGCCTGGGGGACTGCGACCGGGAACGCCTGCTGACCTTCCTGGCCGACCGGCACCGTCAGGGCGTGGGCGCGCGCTCCGTGGCCCGTCAGTTGTCCGCGTTGAAAAGCTTTTTCCGCTGGATGAAACGGGAGGGGCGCCTCGCCGAGGACCCGACCCTGAACGTGGCCCGTCCACGCACCGGCCGGGCGCTGCCGAAGACGCTGTCCGAGGCCGACGTGGAGGCGCTGATGCGCGCCCCGGACCTGGACGACAGCCTGGGCCTGCGCGACCGCGCCATGCTCGAGGTGCTGTACGCCTCCGGTCTGCGGGTGTCGGAGCTGGTGGGCCTGACGCTCAGCCAGGTCAATCCCCGCCAGGGACTGGTGCGGGTGATCGGCAAGGGCGACAAGGAACGGCTGGTGCCGCTGGGCGAGGAGGCGCTGCACTGGCTGGAGCGCTACATGCGCGACGCCCGGCCGGCGCTGCTGGGGGCGCACCGCGAGGTATTGTTTCCCAGCCGGCGCGGCGGTTTCATGACCCGCCAGACGTTCTGGCACCGGATCAAGCATCTGGCGGTGCGCGCCGGGGTGCAAAAGCCGTTATCGCCCCATACACTGCGGCATGCCGTCGCCACGCATTTGCTCAATCACGGCGCCGACCTGCGCGTGGTGCAGATGCTGCTGGGGCACAGTGACCTGTCCACCACGCAAATTTACACCCACGTCGCGCAGCAGCGGTTACAAGAGGTGTACCAACAACACCACCCGCGCTCGGGAACCTGAGGGCGGACCCGGGCTCCAACTGGCCTGGGAACCCGAACAACTGGAGAACAATGATGAAAGCGATTCTAAGTGCCCGTATGGCGACCCTGGCGGCCACGCTGCTGGCCGTATCCGCCGTCGCCCAGGGCGCGGGGGAGATCGACGAGAAAGCGTTCAAGAGCAACTTCCAGGACGCCTTTCCGCGCACCGAAATCACCGACATCCGGCCCGCCGCCGATGGCCTGGTGGAAGTGGAGCTGAACGGCCGCGAGATCATCTATGCCTCCGATGACGGCCGCCTGGTGTTCACCGGCGACGTTATCGAGCTGCGCGACACCGGCCCGGTCAACCTCAAGGAAGCCCGTTACCAGAAAGTGCGCAACGCCGGCCTGGCCGATCTGGACCCGGACGCGTTGATCACCTATCCGGCCAAGGGCAAGGAAAAGGCCGAGATCTACGCCTTCACCGACATCACCTGCGGCTACTGCCGCAAGATGCATCGCCACATCGAGGAATACACCAGCGCCGGCATCACCGTGCATTATCTGGCGTTCCCCCGCGGCGGTCCGCAGGCCGGCAGCGCCGAGGACATGCGCCACATCTGGTGTGACGCCAAGCCCGACGAAGCGCTCACCGCCGCGAAGCTGAATAACAAGATCTCCGACTCCGAGCTGGCCGAGTGCGCCGCCGCGGTGGACGAGCAGTACCAGCTGGGGCTGGAATTCGGCGTGCGCGGCACCCCCGCGGTGTACACCGCCGAAGGCGCCCAGCTGGGTGGCTACGTGACCCCGCAGCAGCTTAACCAGCGTCTCGGTCTGTAGCCCGGGCCGCTCGCTCCAGGCCCCGCCACACGGCGCTTTGCGGCGCCGTTCACCGGTTCTTTACATTGACGGCGCAGGGTTGCGCCGTTAATGTGTCCGGCTTCCAATGACCCCGCCCAAGGTGACGCCGTGGAAGCTGACTTTCAGCGCATCAAGCGCCTGCCCCCCTATGTCTTCAACATCGTCGGCGAGTTGAAGATGGCGGCCCGTGCGCGCGGCGAGGACATCATTGATTTCGGCATGGGCAATCCGGATCAGCCCACCCCGAAGCACATCGTCGACAAGCTCACCGAGACCGCCCAGCGCGGCGATACCCACCGCTATTCGCAGTCCAAGGGCATTCCCCGTCTGCGCAAGGCGATCACCGACTGGTACCAGCGCCGCTACGACGTCAGCCTGGATCCGGAAACGGAAGCCATCGTCACCATCGGCTCCAAGGAAGGCCTGGCGCATCTGGCGCTGGCCACCATGGGCCCCGGCGATACCGTGCTGGTGCCCAATCCCAGCTATCCGATCCATCCCTACGGCTTCGTGATCGCCAACGCGGACATCCGCCACGTGCCGCTGGTGCCCGGCGTGGACTTCTTCGAAGAGCTGGTGCGCGCCATCAAGGAAGCCTGGCCCAAGCCGAAACTGCTGGTGCTGAATTTCCCGGGCAACCCCACCGCCCAGTGCGTGGAACTGGAGTTCTTCGAAAAGGTGGTGGCCATCGCCCGGGAATACGGCATCTGGGTGGTGCACGACATCGCCTACGCGGACATTGTCTTCGACGGCTACCAGGCGCCCTCGATTCTGCAGGTGGAAGGCGCCCGCGAGGTGGCGGTGGAGTTCTTCTCCCTGTCCAAGAGCTATAACATGCCCGGTTGGAGGGTGGGGTTCTGTTGCGGCAACCCGCAACTGATCCAGGCGCTGGGGCGGATCAAGTCCTACCTGGATTACGGCACCTTCACGCCCATCCAGGTGGCCGCCATCGCCGCCCTGGAGGGCGATCAGAGCTGCGTGGGCGAGATCCGCGACATGTACCAGCGTCGCCGCGACGTGCTTTGCGATGGCCTCAACGAACTGGGCTGGACGGTGGAGAAGCCCCGCGCCACCATGTTCGTCTGGGCGCGCATCCCCGAAACCTACCGGGAGATGGGCTCGCTGGAATTTTCCAAGAAGCTGCTTCAGGAAGCGGGCGTGGCGGTGTCACCGGGCATCGGCTTCGGTGAATACGGCGACGACCATGTGCGCTTCGCACTGATCGAAAACGAACAACGTACCCGGCAGGCGTTGCGCGGCATCAAGAAGATGTTCCGCGCCGACGGCGTGTCCGGCGAATGAAGAGAGAGGACGCCAAGGTGAATGCGGTAAAGGTCGGCATAGCAGGTCTGGGCACGGTGGGCTCCGGCACGGTCAACGTTCTGCAGCGTAACGCCCGGGAAATCGCCCGGCGCGTGGGCCGCCCGATCGAGATCGCGCATATCGGCGCCCGCCGCGACAATCCGGCGTGCGACATCAGTGGTATCCGCGTGTCGCGGGATATCTTCGCGGTCGCCACGGATCCGGAAATCGACATTCTGGTGGAGCTGATCGGCGGCACCGACACCGCCCGCGAGCTGGTGCTCACCGCGATCAAGAACGGCAAGCACATTGTCACCGCCAACAAGGCGCTGATCGCCGAGCACGGCAACGAAATCTTCCAGGCCGCCCATCAGAACGGCGTGGACGTGGCCTTCGAAGCGGCGGTGGCCGGCGGTATCCCGATTCTGAAATCCCTGGGTGAAGGCCTGGCCGCCAACCACATCAACTGGGTGGCGGGCATCATCAACGGCACCGGCAACTACATCCTCACCGAGATGGAGCAGGGCGGCCGTGCCTTCCAGGAAGTGCTGGAAGAAGCGCAAAGCCTGGGCTACGCGGAAGCGGACCCGACCTTCGACGTGGAAGGCGTGGACGCCGCGCACAAGCTCACCATCATCGCCTCCATCGCCTTCGGTATTCCGCTGCAGTTTTCCAAGGTGTACATGGAAGGCATCAGCCGCATCACCATCGAGGATGTAAAGAGCGCCACCCAGTTCGGTTACCGCATCAAGCACCTGGGCATCGCCAAGGACACCGGCCACGGCATTGAACTGCGCGTGCACCCCACCCTGATCCCCCGCGAGACCATGCTGTCGGCGGTCAACGGGGTGATGAACGCGATCATGATCGACGGCGACGCGGTGGGGCCGACCATGTTCTACGGCGCCGGCGCCGGCGCCGAACCCACCGCCTCGGCGGTGGTGGCGGACATCATCGAAATGGGCCGCGCGCTGACCGTGGACCACGACGAGCGCGTGCCTTATCTGGGCTTCCACGCCGACCAGATGTCCGACGATCCGATTCTGACCATCGACGATGTGTCCTGCAGCTTCTACCTGCGTCTGCACGTTCAGGACAAGCCCGGCGTGCTGGCCAACATCACCCGTATCCTCAGTGACAACCACATCAGCATCGAAGCCATGGTGCAGAAGGAAACCGAGGAAGGCCTGGTGCCGATCGTGATGATGACCCACAAGGTGCTGGAAGGGGATATGAACGCGGCCCTGGCGGCGATCGCCGCCCTGGACACCGTCGATAACAGTATTATGCGCATCCGCGTGGAAACGCTGGACGCTTGACGCTTAAGAGAGATACGACATGCCATTCCGTGACCGCTATACCGGCCTGATCAATCGTTACCGTGACCACCTGCCGGTCAACGACGACACGCCGCTGATCAGCCTGGGCGAGGGCAACACGCCGCTGATCCGTCTCAAGAACATTCCCCGCCTGCTCGGCAAGGACGTGGACATCTACGTCAAATACGAGGGTCTCAACCCCACCGGGTCGTTCAAGGACCGGGGCATGACCATGGCGGTGACCAAGGCGGTGGAAGAGGGCAGTAACGCCATCATCTGCGCGTCCACTGGCAACACCTCCGCGGCGGCGGCGGCCTACGCCGCCCGCGCCGGCATCACCGCCTTCGTGATTATCCCCGAAGGCAAGATCGCCATGGGCAAACTGGCCCAGGCAATGATGTACGGCGCCGTGATCATGCAGATTCGCGGCAACTTCGACCAGGGCATGGAACTGGTCAAGCAGGTGGCCGAGAAAGCCCCGGTGACCATCGTGAACTCGGTCAACCCCTACCGTCTGCAGGGTCAGAAAACCGCGGCCTTCGAAATCATTGAAGAACTCGGCCGCGCCCCGGACTACCACTGCTTGCCGGTGGGCAACGCGGGCAACATCACCGCGCACTGGATCGGTTACTGCGAATACTCTTCCAGCAAAACCGACATCGTTACCGAGGCGTGCGCCTTCTGCGAAGGCCATTGCCGTTACGCCGGTGGCCCGATGATCGGCGACCGCCCGAAGATGGTCGGTTACCAGGCGGCGGGCTCGGCGCCGTTCCTGCGCGGCGAGCGGGTCTCCGATCCGGAGACCGTGGCCACCGCCATTCGTATCGGCAACCCGCAATCCTGGGACAAGGCCTGGAAGGTCAAGGAAGAATCCGGCGGCTGGTTCGACGAACTCAGCGACGAGGAAATTCTCGCCGCCCAGAAGCTGCTCGCCGAGAAAGAGGGCATTTTCTGCGAGCCCGCTTCCGCCGCTTCCATCGGCGGTGCCATGCGTGACATCAAGTCCGGCAAGATCGCCGAAGGGTCCACCGTGGTTTGCACGCTCACCGGTAACGGTCTCAAGGACCCGGACACCGCCATCGAGCAGTGCAAGGATTCCCGTATGGTGACCATCGATGCGGAATTGGACGCGGTTCGCGACGCCATCGTCAAGAATATGTGAGGCGCGATTATAATGATCCGGCGTCCGTTGAAGGGACGCTTTTAAAGAGAGGCGCGGTGCCGAAAGGGCCGCGCCTTTTCTGTTTTTTGCACAAGCGAATTCAGACTCGGCCTTGAAACCTGACGCCGAATGGAGGATATATAAAGCATCCTTGAACACCTTGCGGTAATAAGTTCATTGGATTTTTCAATTTTTTTATATTGCTGGAAAGCCAGAGACAATAAGGGTTTTTTGGCGAAAGTCTGAGCAAGAAAAAGGTCATCGATTTGACATCAGTTCAATGATCTTTAGGCTGCGTGATGACTTCTGCTGGGGAGACCATAATGAGAAAGTCTATTTTTGCGAAGTCCGCACTGGGCTTGTTCGCGGCGACCGCCGTATGCACACCGATCACGGCCACCGCTGGGGCGGAATTGAGCGCCGGCGTTTGGTGGGTCTATCAGAACGTAACCAATTCTGATTTCAATGCGACCTCGTTCAACGAGGATCTCGATAACGAAACCGGCGGCAACTTCGCCGATCCGGCGCTGATTCTGTATGCCGATGACGACGGCAGCCATGGTCCTTGGCATTTCAGCGCGGAAACCCGCATCGGTACCGGTTCCTTTACCAGCCCCGCTAATAACAACAGTGGGGACAACTTTACCCTTCACAAGGCCTGGATCGGTTACGACCTGACCGAGGACGCCAGCCTCAAGCTGGGTAAAAGCCAGGTACCGTTCGGTTGGAAAACCGTTAACTTCTGGCCCGGTGACGGCCTGCAAGGCGGTTACGGCGACCAGATGGACGTGGGCCTGAAACTGAGCGGTGATGCCGGCGCGATTCATTATGACGCGGCCTATTATCACCAGGACGACTGGGGCGAAGACAGCACCGACACCGTTGACGACAACGGTCACTGGGGCAGCAGCGCCACCTACCGCAAGATCAAGACCGGCGTGGTGAACGTCGACTGGAACTTCCTTGAGCATCACACCGTGGGCGCCTCCGCCCAGTACGGTCGCATGCAGGACCTGGTGCCGGTGGCCAATGGTAACCCGTCCGCCAGTAACGACGAAGGTACCCACCAGGCCTACGATCTGCACTACATGTTCGAGATGGACAACTGGTCCGCGAAGTACCGCTTCATCAGTGTCGAGCGTGATTTCGACGGCATGGACGCGCTGCTTGCCTCCGCCGACGCACCGGTGGACAACAAGATCGAAAACCAGCGTCATGTGGTGGAAGTGGGCTACAACCACAACGACTGGTTCTACTATGTGGACGCCGGTGTGGCCAGCACCGACACCACCGGCAACGACGCCGATGACGTCCAGTTCATCGCCCCCGGTATTCGTTACCAGTACGGTCCCGGCTGGATCTACTTCGAGTACCTGCAGTCCGACGGCGACATCAATGCCTACGGCGATGTCTACGAATCGGATTTCGATGCGGCCTACGTCGCCTTCGATTTCTACTTCTGAACCGAGTGCCGTCAAGCCGGCCGTTGCGGCCGGCTTCAGGGTTCGGCGACACCGAACCGACCGCGCGGCGCCGCCTTTCTGGTTATGAGCCGGTGCCGTGTGACACGGAAAATGGAGTCATGCCATGAGCGTGGAATACGAAACAGACTATGAAGCGGGTCAGGATAATGTGCAGATCCTCGGGATGGATATGCACAATCCGGTCTTCTTCATCAGTGCGGTGCTGATCCTTGCGTTCGTGATCGGTACCATTATTTTTCCCGCCGAGGCCAAAACGGCCCTCGACGGCGCCAAGGGCTGGACCATCAGCAACTTTGACTGGTTGTTCATGGTCGGCGCGAATATTTTCGTTTTGTTCTGTATCGCCCTGATTTTTCTGCCCGTCGGTAAAATCCGCCTGGGCGGCGACGACGCCCGGCCGGACTTTTCCACCCTGTCCTGGTTCGCGATGTTGTTCGCCGCCGGCATGGGCATCGGTCTGATGTTCTGGAGCGTGGCGGAGCCGGTGGGGTACTACACCGACTGGTTCGGCACGCCGCTGAACGTGGCGCCGAACACCCCGGAAGCGAAAGACATGGCGCTGGGCGCGGTGATGTACCACTGGGGTCTGCACCCCTGGGCGATCTACGGTGTGGTGGCCCTGTCGCTGGCGTTCTTCGCCTATAACAAAGGCATGCCGCTCACCATCCGTTCCGCCTTCTACCCGATTCTCGGCGAGCGGTGCTGGGGCTGGCCCGGCCACATCATTGATGTTCTGGCTGTGTTGGCCACCATCTTCGGCCTGGCCACCTCACTGGGCCTGGGCGCCAAGCAGGCCGCCGGCGGCATGCATTTCCTGTTCGATACCCCCAATGCCATCAATGTTCAGATCGGCATTATTGTCGGTGTGACGGCGGCCGCGGTGATCTCGGTCATGCGCGGGCTCGACGGCGGCGTGAAACTGCTGAGTAACATCAACATGGGGCTGGCGGCACTGTTGCTGCTGTTCGTGATGATCGCCGGGCCCACCGTGCTGATCTTCACCACCATGGGCCAGACCGCCGTGGATTACGTCGCCAACATCATTCCGTTGAGCAACTGGATCGGCCGGGAAGACCAGGGCTTCCTGCACGACTGGACCGTGTTCTATTGGGCCTGGTGGATCTCCTGGTCGCCGTTCGTGGGCATGTTCATCGCCCGCGTTTCCTATGGCCGTAGTGTCCGTGAGTTCCTGACCGCGGTACTGCTGGTGCCCACCCTGGTGACCGTGGTGTGGATGGCCACCTTCGGCGGCTCCGGCCTGCATCAGACCATCAACGGCATCGGTGAGCTCGCCAACGGCGTCGGCGATTCCTCCCTGGCACTGTTCCAAATGCTGGCGGAACTGCCGCTCACCGCGATCACCTCCTTCCTGGCGATCGTGCTGGTGCTGGTGTTCTTCATCACCTCCTCGGACTCCGGGTCGCTGGTGATCGACTCCATCACCGCCGGCGGCAAGCTCGACGCGCCGGTACCCCAGCGTGTGTTCTGGGCGATCATGGAAGGCCTGATCGCCGGTGCCCTGCTGTACGGCGGTGGCGAGCAGGCGCTGAACGCGCTGCAGGCCGGCGCCATTACCACTGGCCTGCCGTTCACGGTGGTGCTGCTGGTGATGTGCTTCAGCCTCTATAAGGGCCTGTCGGCGGAGCGCAAGCTGATGACCGCCAACCCCTGAAGGCTCTCAGCAAGCCGCAAGAAAAAAGCCCGGCCTCAGCGCCGGGCTTTTTTTGTCCGCTGATTATTCCGGTGTTCGGTGCTCCGTATCCGAGACGCGGTGCAATGGTGGTGGCTTCCGGGACCGCTCAAGCCATCCCTGGGCGCTGTTAGTTGGGCCGTCCCTGGCCAAACAGCTCCCTCCAGGCACCACCATTGCCCCGCTCACTGGGCAGCGGAACCGCCACGGGACATAACACCCCCAGGACCTTTTCAGAAAGGTTCGGCGCCAGCGATAACCCGGAGCCTCAAAATCTCCCCCGGAGCGGGCCTAACACAGACCCGCGACCCAGGCTGGAGAGATACGAGCGTCGCGGCTTATCGGGTGTGGCGGTTAATGGCGTATTGGAGGTTGAGCAGGGCAGGGATATGCGGCCCGATCAACCCCTTGCCGGTGGTCAACAGGGCGCCGGCCAGATCCCGGTCCGGGTCCGCCCAGCAGTAAATGCTGATGAACCCCAGGTGCCCGAAGGCGCGCGGCGCCGCCGGACCGAACAAGCCGATACCGCGATTGCCCAGCATAAAGCCCGGCGAGAACGTCAGCGGCAGCATCAGGGTGCGGTCCACCCGGGGCCGCCGCGAGGCCGGCGCCAGCGCCGCCGCCACGGTCTCCGGCCGGAAGATCTGATGGTCGCCCCAGCGGCCGCCATTGAGCAGCATCTGGAAAAAGCGGCTGGCCTCCTCGGCGGTGGCGTACAGGTTGCCGGCGGGCACCACCGCCTGCTGGAAACGCTCGTCGTTGGTGACCTCCACGACTTCATCGAAAGTGCCGCCCACCGCGTAGTTCAGAAACAGGTCCACCAGTTTCATCGGTACCCCGGTGGCCACGTCGCGGGCCCGTTCCGGTCCGGTGGCGCCGAAGGTGAAGTAGCGCATGCCCATGGGCCGGCGCACCACCCGGTCCAGGGTCTGGTTCAGGCCCTCGCCGGTGACCTTCTCCACCACCGCGCCGAGTATGAAACCGGCGGTGATGGCGTGGTAGGACTGGTTGCCCAGGGTGCTGGGCCGGGCTTCGCAGAGCAGCTTCACGATCTCGTCGGGCCGGTACAGGATGTCCGGCTCCACCGCCTGCTCCGGGCGCGGGATACCGGCCCGGTGGGTGAGCATATGGCGCAGGGTGGTGTTCTGCTTGCCGTGGCAGCCGTACTCCGGCAGATAGCGGCTGACCGGGTCGTCGAGATGCAACTGGCCCTGTTCGGCCAGATGATGCACCAGCATGGCGGTGATCGACTTGGAGGCGGAGAACAGGCACACCGGGGTCTCGGTGGTGAGCAGGCGCTCGCTCACCGGGTCCGCGTAGCCGATCGCCCGGTCCAGGAAGACGCTGCCCTGGCGGCGCAGGCTCAGCGCGATGCCCGGGCTCATGCCGCCCCGGTAGAGCCGCCGCGTGGCCCGCCAGATCGCCTCGACCCGGTCGTCGTCCAGCCCGGCCTCGGCGGCGGGCGCTTCGCTGCCCTGGGCGATGATCGGCGCCAGGTCGCGGGGAATCGGTGTGCGTTGCGGGGAAAGAAGGCGGCTGAGGCGGGGGCGTAGGGCCATGGGCAATCCGGTATCCGTGGTTGATCAGGCCATTGTCCATGGCCGCCAATCGTGGACAATGGCTGAAACAACCATTCCGGCGGCGGGCGTGTCAGTGGCCGGAGCAGCGTATAATAAAGACGTAGCGGCAAGAGGTGAGCACCATGAACGAGATCAAGCAATCCGGATTCGAGAGCTTTCAGGAGTTCTACCCCTACTATCTGCAGGAGCACACCGACCCGACCTGCCGGCGGCTGCATTTCTTCGGCACCCTGGGGCTGTTCGCGGTCCTCGCCGGCGTCATCATCACCGGCAATCCGTGGGGGCTGCTGCTGTTGCCCGTGGTGGGCTACGGCTTCGCCTGGGTGGGCCACTTCTTCTTCGAGCACAACCGCCCGGCCACCTTCAAGCACCCCTGGTACAGCCTGGCCGGTGACTTCGTGATGTTTAAGGACATCCTCACCGGGCGTATCCGCTGGTGACCGTGGCGCAGCGGTTCGTCCCCGGTGAAGCGCCGGCCCGGCGCGACGACAAGCCGGACCTGGACAGCCCGGCGCGCATCGAGGAGATGGTGGATCGGTTCTACCAGCGGGTGCTGGACGACCCGCTGCTGGCGCCGGTGTTTCTGGAGGTGGCGCGCATTGATCTCGACGAGCATTTGCCGCTGATCGCCGCCTACTGGAAGAAGATGCTGCTCGGCGACACCGCCTATGACCGGCACATGATCGCCAAGCACCGCGCGGTGCATGACAAGCAGCCGCTCACCGGCGCCCACCACGAGCGCTGGCTGGCCCTGTTCACCGCCAACCTGCAGGCACACTTCAGCGGCCCCAACACCGACCGCGCCCGCCTGCTCGCCGCCCGCGTCATGGACAACCTCTACCGACAGCTCTCCCAGCGGTAGCTGGAGAGTTCAGGCGCCGAAGACACCCTCGGCTTTCAGGCGCTGGAATTCTTCCTCGGACAAGCCTAGCTCGCCGCGCGCCACGGATTCGGTGTCGCAACCGGCGTCGCCGCCGGGCCAGCGGGTGCCGCCGGGGGTGCCGCCCAGGCGCGGCAGAATCGCCGGGATTTTCAGCGGCGCGCCGTTGATCTCCACCTGCTGGAACAGGCCGCGCGCCTGGAAGTGCGGGTCCGCCATCATGTCGGCGGCACTGTAGATCGGGCCGCAGGGCACCCGGTTCGCTTCCAGCTTTGCCAGCACGTCGGGGCTGGGCAGGGTGGCGCACCAGGCCTCGATGGCGCCGTCGATTTCCGCTTCGTTCTCCACCCGCCCGGGGTTCTTCGCCAGACGCGGGTCCTCGGCCAGATCCGGGCGCTCGGCGGTGACCATCAGGCGCTTGAAGATCGAATCGCCATTGCCGCCGATAATCACGTATTTGCCGTCCGCGCAGCGGTAGGTGTTGGTGGGCACGATGCCGGTGACGGTGGAGCCGGCGGGCTGGCGTATCTCACCGGCGCCGTCGAATTCCGGGATCACCGCTTCCAGCAGATTGAACACCGATTCGAACAGCGCCACATCCACCACCTGGCCCTGTTGGCTGCTGTGCCGCTCCAGCAGCGCCAGGGCGATGCCCAGGGCCGCGTGCAGACCGGCCACGGTGTCGCCCAGGGACAGGTTGGGGCGCACCGGGCGCTCGCCGGGGAAGCCGTTCACGTAGCGCAGGCCGCCAATGCCCTCGCACACCGACGCATAGCCCGGTTTGTCCGCGTAGGGGCCGTCCTGGCCGTAGCCGGAAATGCGCGTGTAGATCAGGCCCGGATTACTCTCCTTGAAGCGTTCCGGGCCCAGACCCCAGTTTTCCAGGGTGCCGGGGCGGAAGTTTTCGATCAGCACGTCGCTGTCGTCGATCAGCCGCGCCGCCAGCTCGCGGCCGGCGTCGCTCTTCAGGTCCAGCGTCACCGAGCGCTTGTTGCGGCCCAGGCTGCGCCACCAGAACGAGGTGCCGGTGTCGTCCAGGGTGCGCCAGCCGCGAATCGGGTCGCCGCCGGGCGGCTCCACCTTGATCACCTCGGCGCCGAAATAGGCCAGCAGGGTGCCGGCGAAGGGGCCCGCCAGTAGTTGCCCCAGTTCCACCACTTTAACGCCGGCCAGCGGCAATGCCCGTTGGTTCATGGACGGTCCTCGTTGCGTGTTTGCTGTCTTTCAAAGGAGGTTAGTGTGCCTCAAGGCCGGCGGCGTTGTCCGCCCGAGGCGCGTGGCGATGCTACAATCGCCGCCGTTGTGCCCGCTACCCATGGAGACCCGATGACCCCGGAACGACACCGGCGCCTGTGCGCCGCCCTGGACCGACGCCAGCCGGACTTGTCCGTGATTCTGGAAGGGGTGCACAAGCCGCACAACATCAACGCCATCGTGCGCACCTGCGACGCGGTGGGCGTGCTCGACGTGCACGCGGTGTTGCCGGAGAACCGCGCCCGGGCCTCGGCCAGCAGCGCCATGGGCTCGCAGCGCTGGGTCTATGTGCACGAGCACGACAGCGGTCCGGACGCGGTGGCCGCCGCCCGGGCCCAGGGGCAGCAGGTGCTGGCGGCGCATTTTTCCGATACCGCGGTGCCGTACCGGGAGGTGGATTTCACCCGCCCCACGGCGGTGCTGTTCGGCACCGAAAAGTTCGGCATCACCGAACGCACCGTGGCCGCCGTGGACCAGCACGTGATCATTCCGATGATGGGCATGGTGTCCTCGTTCAACGTCAGCGTGGCGGCGGCGATCATTCTCTCCGAGGCCTGCGAGCAGCGCCGCGCGGCCGGGCTCTACCAACAGCGGCGGCTCAGCGAGGCCCGTTACAAGCACGCCTTCTTCCGCTGGGCGCACCCGCGCCTGGCGGCCTATTGTGAACGTTACGGCGTGCCGTACCCGGCCCTGGATGACGAAGGCCGCATCGCCGAGCCGCGACGTTTCGACTTTCTACTCAGCGAGGCTGTCCGCCGTGGCGAAGACGCTTGACCCCAAACCGCCCCTCGACCTTCAAGCACGCCTGAACCGCCTGCTTCCCAACATCCGCCTGCTGGCCACGCCGTTGCCCCTGGTGCCGGAACTGCGGCTGTGGCTGCTCGACGAGCTGGTCGACGAACGGCTTGACCAGGAGGTGGCCAACGCCCTGATGGAGGCGCCGCCATACTGGTCGCTGTGCTGGGCCTCCGGCCAGGTGCTGGCGCGGCATCTGTTGACCCACCCGGAGTGGGTACGTGACAAAACCCTGATCGATGTGGGGCCGGGCTCCGGGGTGGTGGCCATCGCCGCCGCGCTGGCCGGCGCGCGCCGGGTGATCGCCTGCGACCTGGACCCGGACGCGCTCGCCGCCACCGCCGCCAACGCCGCGCTCAACGGCGTACAAGTGGCGCTCAGCGACGACCTGGAGGCCTGTCTGGCGGCAGCCGATTGCGTCAGCGCCGCGGATATTCTCTATGACCGGGACAACCTGCCGCTGCTGGCACGCTTCCACGACAGTGGCCTGCCGATCCTGCTGGCGGACTCGCGGATTCCCGATCTCGACCCGCCGGGGCTGACGTTGCTCGGTACCTGGCAGGCTTCGACCTGGCCGGACCTGGGCGAAGCCGGTGAATACAACCGGGTGAGAATCTTCGCTTCGGAACCCTGATCCGGGCCATCGGTCGAAGCTTCGGTTACGCACTGTTGATTCACAGGAGGGTTTGACCTTGCGCACCGTTCTGAAAAGACCTCTCGATCTGATTAGTGCCGTGGTTCTGATGAGTCTGTTGTCGGCGCCCGCCGGCGCCGCGCTGCCCACGCGTATCGCCAGCGGCGAGGAGCTGCCGTCACTGGCGCCGATGGTGGAAAAGACCGCCCCGGCGGTGGTCAATATCGCCATTGAAACCCGGGTGCGGGCGGCCCAGAACCCGCTGATGCAGGACCCGTTCTTCCGCCGCTTTTTCGACATGCCGGATCAGGCGCCCAGCCGCCGCGCGGTGTCCGCCGGCTCCGGCGTGATCGTCGACGCCGACCAGGGCTACGTGCTCACCAACGCCCATGTGGCGCGCAACGCCGACAAAATCGAAGTGACCCTGATCGACGGCCGTGAGCTGTCGGCGGAACTGGTGGGCCTGGACGAGGAAGTCGACCTGGCGGTGCTGAAACTGGAAAGCGCCGAGGACCTGACGCAAATCCGTATCGCCGATTCCGCCGGTCTCAAGGTGGGTGATTTCGTGGTCGCCATCGGCAACCCTTTCGGTCTCGGTCAGACGGTGACCTCCGGTATCGTGTCGGCGCTGGGCCGCACCGGCCTGGGTATCGAGGGCTACGAGAATTTTATTCAGACCGACGCCTCCATTAACCCGGGCAACTCCGGCGGCGCGCTGGTCAATCTCAACGGCGAGCTGGTCGGTATCAACACCGCCATTCTCGCCCCCGCCGGCGGCAATGTGGGCATCGGCTTCGCCATCCCCACCAATATGGCGGTGAACGTGATGGACCAGTTGATCGAGCACGGCGAAGTACGCCGCGGGGTGCTCGGCGTGACCATTCAGGATCTCACCGAGGAACTGGCCAGCGCCTTCAAGGTGGAGCGCCGCAAGGGCGTGGTGATCACCAATGTGCTGCCGGAAAGCGCCGCCGATGAAGCGGGGCTCAAGGCCGGCGACGTGGTGCTGGAAGTGGACGGCCAGCCGGTGGACCGGGTCTCGGACCTGCGCAATAAAGTCGGCTTGTCGCCGGTGGGCGAGAAGATCGAGCTGACCATTCAGCGTGACGGCCGCCGCAAGACGGTCACCGCGGAGATCAGCGAATCCGGCCTGGGCGCCGACGCCGGGGACGGGGTCTCGTCGCACCTGCAAGGCGCCAACCTGCGTGACCTGCGCGAAGGCGAGCTCGACCACGTCCAGCGCGGTGTACTGGTGGAAAACGTGGCGCGCAGTTCCGCCGCCTGGCGCGCCGGTCTGCGGCGCGGCGACGTGATCGTTAACGTCAACCGCCAGGACGTGAACAACCTGGAGCAGTTGCGCGCCGCCGTCCCCGATAAAGACGCCGCTTTGCTGTTGCGTATCAACCGCGACGGCGGCGTCTTCTTCGCGGTGGTCCGCTAAGGCTCGTTGAAACGCGCCTTGTGGGAGCGGGCCCCGCCCGCGAAAGGGTGGCGCTAGCCACCCGGCGGGATACCAGAGACTTGGTTAGTGCCCGCTTTCAGACCTCTCTGGCATCCTGCCGGGAGCTTTGCTCCCTTTCGCGGGCAGGGCCCGCTCCCACAAAGAGCGGCCGGGGCTAGTTCAGCGGAAAGTCGGTCCAGCCATCCGTCCAGTCGCGGGCGGCGCCGGGGCGGATGGCGCCGATATAGAGCGCGGACTCGTCCCAGAACTCCCCCTGGGGCGGCGCCACGGCGCCGTCCCGCAGGCCCGAAGTGCCGCCGGGCGCGAAGTCCGGGTTCACGGTGCTGCTCACGTCGCGGCTGAACTGCGGGTCCACGGCGAAGCGGGCGCCCACGGTGTCGCGGAAGTAGCCGGCCTCATCCAGGCCGCCGTCATCGTCCGCCTCGCCGCTTTCTGCCTCGAAATAGCTGATGCCGCGCCCGCCGATGTCGTTGATCGCCAGGGCCTGGAACGTCAGACGTCCGTTGTCCAGATTGGCCACCGTCACCGCGTCCTTGATGTCCACCGCTTCCCCGGAAAAACCGTGCATCAAGACGTTATGGAAGTGCCCGCCGGTGCCTTCGCGTAACGTCATGGCGCGGTGGTGGCGGGTGTGGCTGCGCGGGCTCACCAGGGTGACGTTGTACATCACCGGTTCCGACATCGGCTCGGCGTCGTGCTGGCCGCCGTTGTTGTCCGCCTCGAAGGCGTTGTCGCCGCTGTTCGGGTGCTGCTGGGCAATCAGGAATTGCACCCGGCCGCGCCAGCCCCAGTCCCAGTCCAGGGAGTCGTCGCCGGCGCCGGTGATCAGAACATGGCGCAGGTCCGCGGTGCCGCCGAACATTTCCACGCCGTCGTCCAGGGAGCGGTGCACCTGCACGTGGCGGATGATGGTGCCGCTGCCGCAGCCGCCCATGGTCAGGCCGTTGAGTTCGTTGTTGGCGTACACCTCGAAGCCGGCGAACTCAATGCGCGCGTACTCAAGAACGCCGCAACTGCCGTCGGCGTCGTCGCCGCCGAACGAGCCACGGGTATCATTGGCCGGCACCCCTTCGATGTGCGCGTCGGCCTGATTCACCGGCGCCGAGCCGAGCAGCACCACGCCGCCCCAGTCGCCGGGGGCGCGGGTGCCTTGCGGCTGGCCGCTGGTGAACACGATCGGCATGTCGGCGTTGCCGGCGGCGTGCAGGCTGGCGTCCCGCGTCACCACCAGGGCCGACCCCGGCCGCCCTTCAATGCGGGTGCCCGGCTCGATGGTCAGGCGTGCGCCGTCCTCCACATAGACGATGCCGTCCAGCACCCAGGTGCGGTCGGCGGACCAGCGGTGTTCGCCGGTGAGCGGGCCGGCCACCACCTGGCGGCCGGAGAGCAGGCCGCCGATGGAAGGCTGCAACAGCACCCCGGCGGCGATCACCCCCACCAGCACCAGCGTGCCCAGGCCCAGCCACCATAAGTTCGATGAGCGTTGTGGAGTGGCGTCGTTCCGGGGCGCGGGCCGGAGCGGGGTGGGGGCGGTGTCGCTACTGGCCGTGGCAGGGGCGCTGGTTTTATGCAGCAGGCCGCCCTGTCGGTTGGCGGCTTTCAGCTTGCGGCCCAGTTCGCGGATGCGCGGGTGCTCGCTGGACAGCGCCTTCTCGATCACCTCGGCGCGGTACTGCGAGTCGTTGAGGAGAGTGTTGAAGTGAATAAAGCGCAGCGAGCCGTCGCCGCTTTGATCGTAGTTCTGTTTCAGTTGCCACAGCAGTTCCACGAGCTGTGCCCGTGGTGACGATTCGCCACTCATGATGCCCCCTCCCCGGACGGATTTCCCCATTGCAGGGAACGCAGTCTGGGAGGAGGGCGTTACAGTGCGATGAAATCAGACGCCGAGAATCTTGTCGGCGGCTTTTTCCGCGATCATCACCGTGGGCGCATTGGTATTGCCGCCGATCAGCGTCGGCATGATCGAGGCGTCCACCACCCGCAGGCCTTCCAGGCCGTGCACTTTCAGGTCCGGGTCCACCACCGCCTGGTCGTCGACGCCCATCTTGCAGGTGCCCACCGGGTGGTAAATGTTGTCGCATTTCCGGCGCAGGAAGTCGCGGATCTGCTCGTCGCTCTGCACATCGGCGCCGGGGGCGATTTCCTCGCCCCGCCAGGGCGCCAGTGCGTCCTGGGACATGATCGCGCGCATCGCCTTGACGCCGCGCACCATGCCTTCCATGTCATCCGGGTGCTCCAGGAAGCGCGGGTCGATCAGCGCCGGGCTGCGCGGGTCCGCATCGCGCAGACGGATGGTGCCGCGGCTCTTCGGGCGCAGAATGCAGACGTGGCCGGAATAACCGTGGCCCATGCTGAACATCCAGTTCAGACCATGGTTGTCGAGTTTGGCGGCGGTCAGATGCAGTTGCAGGTCCGGGCGCTCTTCCTCCGGCCGGGATTTAATGAAGCCGCCGGCTTCCGCCACGTTGGAGGTCAACTGGCCGCTGCGTTTGGTGAAGAAATCCCACACCGCCTTGGCACCGGTGAACGGCAGCTCCCAGGAGCCCATGGTGAAGGTGTCGCGGCGCCGGTTGCGGTGGATCACCAGCACGTCCGGGTGGTCCTGCAGATTGCCGCCGACGCCGGGCAGCTCGTGCACCGGATCGATACCGTGGCGCTTCAGCTCCTGCGGATCGCCGACCCCGGACAGCTGCAGCAACTGCGGCGAATTGATCGCGCCGCCGGACAGGATCACCTCGCCGGCCTCGATGGTGTGCATGCCGCCCTTATGCTCCACCTCCACGCCGGTGGCGCGTTTGCCGTCGAAGCGCACCCGGTGCACCAGGGCCCCGGTCATCACCGTCAGGTTGTCCCGTTCCATGGCCGGGTGCAGATAGCCGCGGGCCACGCCCCAGCGTTCGCCGTCCTTCTGGTTGACCTTGTACATCGACATCCCTTCCTGGGTGTCGTTGTTGAAATCATCGGTGGCCGGGTGGCCGGCCTGGACCCCGGCGGTCACGAACGCCTCGCTGACCGGGTGGCGGAACTTCAGCTCGGCGATATTGAGGTTGCCGTTAACGCCGTGGAACGGGCCTTCACCGCCGGGCTCGTAGTGTTCGCAACGTTTGAACAGCGGCAGCACGTCCTTATAGCCCCAGCCGGGGTTGCCGAGCGATTCCCAGTGGTCGTAATCCCAGGGGTGGCCGCGCGTGTAGCACATGGCGTTCACCGCCGAGGAGCCGCCCAGGGTCTTGCCGCGGGGAATATAAATTTCACGGTTATTGAGCGCTTTCTGCGGTACCGTGTAATAACGCCAGTTGCGGGCGTTGGAGCGCATCAGCCAGATGATCCCGGCGGGGATGCGAATGAACAGGCTGTTGTCCGCGGGGCCCGCTTCCAGCAGACAAACACGGGTGTTGGGGTTCTCGGACAGCCGGTTGGCCAGGACGCAACCGGCGGAGCCGGCGCCCACGATCACATAATCAAACTGCATGCCGCTCGCCTATGTTCAGTGCCTATTTCAACCAGTATACAGCCTGTAGCGCGCTCCTGTTATTGACCCTGTGTATCCGCGCCACGGCCAATGCGGAGCCGCCGCCGGACTGGCGGCACGTGGCCTTCGAGGGCGAGACCCGCTACCAGCTGACCGACGCCGGTTGCTGGCGGGCCCTGGCGCGGGCCAGCGCTTCGGGTCTGGTGCGTGAGCAGGCGGTGGATCTGGCCCGCACCCCCTGGTTGAACTGGCGCTGGCGGGCCGCTGAAACGCCGGCCTGGCCGGCGGCGGACGAGCAGAGCAAGCAGGGCGATGATTTTCTGGCGCGGGTCTATGTGATCAAGGAGGGCTGGGTGCCCTGGCGCACCCGGGCGATCAATTACGTCTGGTCGCGCTCGCACCCGCCGGGCAGCCACTGGCCCAACCCCTATGCCGGGCAAGCGGAAATGGTGGTGGTCCAGGGGCCGGACGGCGAAGCCGGGCAGTGGCGCGGGTTCAGCCGTGACGTGGCCGCTGATTTCAAGCGCTTCCACGATCTGGAGGTGGACAGCGTGGACGCGGTGGCGATCATGACCGACACCGACAACACCGGTGTGGTCGCCGAAGCCTGCTATGAACTGCCGTCTTTTTCCGCGCAGCCGCGGCATTCCCGGCCGTCTGAACGGTAATCACGGTTGCGGACCCCGATTAAGGCTGTTTATTATTCAGGCAGTCGTTTTCTTTACCTGCTTTCTGATTAGCCGGCCGGGATCGATTAATCAGAGATCAGGACAGTACCCGCGCCACCCGCCGGCGCGTGCTTTCGAGGCCTGGCGCCGGTGCCTTTTCTCACCGCCGCCCGCCCCCTGTCGCAGAATCGTCACGCTTAAAGACTTTCATGACTCCGCGGAACGCGGAAGAAAAACGTCGGAACAGGCGAAGGTGCCTATGAGTGAGCGTATTTTGCGGTTGGACAAGGCGGGCACGCCGGTGGAGTGGCTGGACTGGCAAGCCGCCGCGGTGCTCTACGCCCGGGGTCTGGTGACCTGGACCCTGGGCGACGTGATTTACAACCTGCGCGGGGGCATGTGCCGCCTGACCGGCGACCGGTCGCGGCTGTCCCTGCATTCCATTATCGCCTGCGACGGCATCGCCAGCCCGCGCCGCCGCACCCGTCCGCCGCTCACCAACCGTGCGCTGTTCCGTCGTGACCAGCATCTTTGTCTGTATTGCGGCAAGCCCTATCCGGAAGCCCTGCTCACCCGCGACCATATCCGGCCCACCTCGCGGGGCGGCAAGGACAACTGGCTCAACGTGGTCGCCGCCTGCCGGCGCTGCAATCAGCATAAGGGCGACCGCCTGCCGGAAGAAATCAACATGGAACTGCTGGCGCTGCCCTATGTGCCGAACATGGCGGAATACCTGGCGCTGATTAACAGCCACCGCATTCGCGGCGACCAGATGGCCTTCCTGCGCAGCCAGTTCGGCAAGAACAGCCGGCTATTACTCTAACGAGGGTGAAGTGCGTGAGTTTTCTGTGAAGGTCTTTGCTTTGTAAAATAGTGCATCCATAGGCGCCGGTTTTGGTCCCTGAGTGAAGAACATTGCTTGTTTGTTCACGCAGCGACTGGCAACTTACACGTTATAACTATAGTAACGTTTGGGAAGCCACCTTGGCGCGTTTTTCTCTGTTTATCGCTTGCTTGCTTCTGCCTTTGACGGTGTCCGCCGGACTCCGCTCCGCCGCCTTTTACTATGGCCCGGATATCCCCTGGAATGAGCTGGCTGCATTCGACCTGCCGGTCGTGGAGGCGGCACAGAGTGACGCGCCGCCCGCGCATTTGGTGGGGGAATTCTATGCTTATGTGAGCCTGGGCGAAGTGCTGCCCTCGAGGGATTACGCCTCCGGGATCAAGCCGGCGTGGATTGTGGGCGAAAATCGTGACTGGCAAAGCCGGGTTCTGGATCTGACCAACGAGGACCTGCGCGGCTATTTGCTGGAGCACGTGATCGCTCCGTTGTGGGCGCAAGGCTATCGGAAGTTTTTTTTCGACACCCTCGACAGCTATCGTCTGGTAGAGGGCACTTCCGGCGATCTGGAAGCACAGCGTGAAGGTTTGCAGACGCTGATCAATGCTATTGCCGGGGCCTTCCCGGGTGCCCGGTTTATTTTGAACCGTGGTTTCGAGCTGCTGCCTGCTGTCCATGAACATGTGGATGCGGTCGCGGCGGAGTCGCTGTATCAGCGCTGGGTGCCCGCGGAGAAGCGCTACCAGGCGGTGCCGGAAGACGACCGCCAGTGGCTGCTCGACCGCTTCCAGGAGGTTCGTGAACGCTACGACCTGCCGACCATAGCCATTGATTACGCGCCGCCCGGTGATCGTGCCGGCGCGCGCGCTTTGGCCGAGCGTATTCAGGCCCGGGGCGTCATTCCCTGGGTTAGCAACCCGGCTTTGGACATGCTCGGGGTGGGGCAAATCGAGGTCATGCCACGCCGGGTTCTGGCGATTCACGGCGAACCGAAAGGCAGCCGCTGGGAACAGAGTGAGCTGGTGCGCTTTGCCTTAATGCCGATGCAGTTCCTAGGGCTGGTGCCGGACATTCGTGATGTCGGTGACCCGATGCCCGGAGGCACGCTGACCGGCCGTTATGCGGGCATTGTTACCTGGATCAATGAACCGGATCGGGTCAACAGACGGTTTCGCAAATGGCTGGCGGGCCAAGTGGCTGATGGGGTCCCGGTGGCGATTCTCGGGCAGATGCCCTTCGACCCCGAGGACCCGGTCAGTAAGCCGTTTGGTTTGCAAGCACAGCCGGTGCCCCGGACTCTCCCCCGGGTGGTCAAACAGCATCCGGCGATGGCGTTCGAAGCGCCGTTGCCGGCATTATTGGAAATCGCTGCCCCGCTTACCCTGGACGCTGGCGAATCCTGGTTGCAGCTTGCCGTCGGCGACCAGCAGTACACATCCGTGGCGGTTACCCCTTGGGGCGGCTATGCCCTGGACCCTTTCGTAGTACGCTCCGCGTTGCCGACCATTAGCAGTGAAGAAACCACGGGCCGCTGGATGGTCCAGCCGCTGACGTTCCTGCGCGCCGCGCTCAAGCTGCCGGAGATGCCGGTGCCGGATGTGACGACTGAAAATGGGCGGCGGTTGTTCTTTGCGCATATGGACGGCGACGGTTTTCCCAATCTCGCGGAAGTGGAAGGCTATCGCGGCCAGGCCGCCGGCGAAGTGCTGCTGCAAGAGATTCTCAAGCGGTACCGGGTACCCACCACCCTTTCGGTGGTCGAAGGTGAGGTGGCGAAAACCGGGCTCTATCCGGAACGTGCCGAAGAGCTGGAGGATATCGCCCAGCGCATGTTCGAGTTGCCGCACGTGGAGGCGGCCACGCACACCTATTCGCATCCGTTTTATTGGTATGAGGCCAGCCAGAAGCCGGGCGCGATACTGGGCAGTGAAGGCCCGTTGCGCCTTAACATTCCCGGTTATGAGTTGACTCTGCAGCGCGAACTGGCCGGGTCCGCCGACTACATGAAAAAGCGGCTTTTGCCGCCCGGCAAGGACGTGGAGATGGTGCTGTGGAGCGGCGATACCATGCCCACGGAAGAGGCGCTGGAAGTCGCGCGAAAAAACGGCCTGCTGAATATGAACGGCAGCGATACCCTGATCACCGAGAGCGCGCCGAGCTGGACGTTGATCAAGGGCATCGGTCTGCCCAAGGGCGACGAATACCAGGTTTACGCACCCAACCAGAACGAGAACGTATATACCGGCGAATGGCGCGGCCCCTTTTATGGTTTCCAAAGAGTGATCGAAACGTTCCAGCTTACCGGTGAGCCGATTCGCTTTAAGCCGATCAACGTGTACTACCACACCTATATCGCCAGCAAGAACGCCTCCCTGACCTCGCTGCGCCGGGTTTTTGATTGGGTGCTGTCTCAGCCGGTGCACGCCGTGTTCGCTTCGGAATACGTCCGCAAGGTATTGGATTTCAACCGCATGGTAGTGGCCCGCGACGGCGATGGCTGGCTGATACGGGGCGGGGGTGAGCTGCGCACCTTGCGTGTGCCTGCCGGTGTGGCGCTGCCTGATCTGGCGCGCAGCGCGGGTATTGCGGGCTACCAAGAAGGCGGCCCCGGGCCTTATGTGCACATGAGCGGCGAAACGGCCCATTGGCGTAGCGGCGATGCTGGTAAAGACACCGGGCTTTGGTCGGCCAATGCCCGGCTCACGGCGTTTGAGCGAAACGGAAGCACCCTGCGCTTTTCCCTGCGCGGCTATTTGCCGCTGTCGTTTACCCTGATGCAACCTGCGGACTGTGTGTTGCGCCAGGGCGAGCAGGTGATCGAACCGGCGCGGCGCGATGGACGTCTTTACCAATACAGGAGCGACCAGCGTGAGCTCAACGAGCTACGGCTACAGTGTCGACAGTGAACGCCGCCGGGTCATCGGGCTGACCGAACTGGCCGCGCTTGTCGTTCTGGTGGCGGTGGTGTGCTGGCTGGTGTTCCCCCGCGATCTCTCCGACACCCTGCGGAATGCGGACCTGGACGCGGTCACTTTGTCCTATTCCACGGCCTGGCTGAAAGCCAAACCCGATGACCATGCGCTGCGCCTGGTTCTGGCCCGCGACCTGATCGAGTTGGGGCGCTTTGCGGAAGCCGACAAGCAATTGGATTATGTCGCCGCGAACACGGTACAGCCATCGCTGCTGGATGAGCTGCAATGGCTGCGAGCGCGTCTGCCGTTCGTGGCGTTGATGGCTATGGCACCGGCTGAGCGCGGTGGTAGCGCGTTGAGTGCCCGCGCCAGAGTGGCGTTAGCGAAGGTGCGGCCGGAACGGCTGGAGACGGCACAGTTGCAGCAGTACGCCGAGATGGCTCTGATTATGGGCAATCTGGACCTGGCGGTGAGTGCCTATCATTTGCTCGCGGTTCAGGCACCGCCGGCATGGCAATGGCATCGCAAGGCCGGCGACGCGATGTTGGCCCGGGGCCGGTACGCTCGAGCCTCCGAGGAATACATCCTGGCGATGCGAGCGCAGCAAGACGGAGCCGGGCGCGCTGACTTTTTGAAAGCGGTAAGTACCCTTCAGGCGGGCGGATTATCCGGCCAGGCTTTGGGTGTGGCCGCTCGTTGGGAAGGTGCGTTTTTGAACGACTCGGAGGTACTTTATCGCCTTATGAGCCTGGCGCGTGCCGCTGGAGATGGTGTGCGGGCACAACACTATGCGGTGCTGTTGTTGCGCCTCCGGAAAGACGAGGTGAGCCGGTGAAACGCAAGTGGTTGTGGTTGGCGCCGCTGGCGGTGGGCGTTTCCATCAGTGCCGTGGCTCAGGCGCCAGTACCGTACGAGCATCGCTACTACGATGACGGTTATCAGGTCTTCGTAGGTAACGGCAATCTGCCCCGTGCCCGGGAAGTGGTGGAGAACGCACTCTATTGGCGTCCCGCCGATCCAGTGTGGTTGCAGCGGCTGGCGCAGGTCGCCGGATGGCAGGGCGATGTGGAGCTTTCCCTGGCTGCCTGGCTGAAGCTGGCGGAATCCGATAACAGTGATTTGGCGTGGCAGCGGGTGCTGGAACTGGCTCCGGCGACGTTCAATAACGAGTTGGCGTTGCGCGCGCGCCGCCGGCTGCTGCGCAACGACCCTGGCAACGAAACACTGGTCGCCCTGGTGGCCGCTGAGTACGAACGCCTGGGGCGGCCTGAAGAGGGCATAGCCTTCCTGGATGATTGGAGCGAGCGGCACCCCAGCCCCACGGTGTTTGAAGTGCTGCAGCGCCTCGCCGAGCAGAGCGGCCGGGACGTTCAAGCGATCCGTTATTACCGTGCGTTCATGGACCGTTACGGCCCGCGCCCGCGAATGGCCTGGCATGCGGCGGATCTGCTGTGGCTGCGTGGCGAACGAGAACGTGCTTACCAGGCGTTGCGACGGGACGCGGACGGGCTCTCTTACGACCCCAACCTGACCCGCCGCCTGGCGGTGATGGCCACGGAACTCGGCGACTGGCCCGCCGCACTGGACGATTACCAGCGGCTGTTCGCCAAGGGGCATGCCAGCGTCGGTGACGGCTACCGCTACTTAACCCTGGCGCGCTATCAGGCGCCTGAACGGGTGGCTTCCATTTTGCGCTACCTGTGGCAGCAAAGCGACGATCCACGCCTGGCGGTCAGCTATCTCTATGCGTTGCGCGAAGACGGCGACAAGCGTGCCATGGCACTGTTCTTCGAGGGTTTGTCCGAACAAGAGCGCCGCGCCTTCTATCAGGACCGGGGCTTCCTGCTGGTTTACGCCGATTATCTGCAGTGGACCGGCCAGCCGGAGCGGGCCCGGTCGGTATTGCGGCAGGCCCTGGCGCTGGCGCCGGGCGATGTCGAAGTGCGGATGTCCTGGTTGTGGCTGCTGATCAGTCTGGGTGATGACAGTACGCTCACCGGCAGCCTGGTGCGTTGGCACGATCAGATCGCCCACGACCGGCGCTATCTTGAGGTTTTGGCCGCGGCGTTCATGGCGCTTGATCAGCCGGAGCAAGCCTTGCGCTATGAAATGGTGCTCCTGAAAGGTGACCCGGATAACTGGCGTCGTCTCTGGGCGTATTCCCAGGCGTTGCTGGCGGCCGGTCGGGAGGACCAGGCCTGGCCGGTGCTGCGCCGGTTGTGGCGGAACCCGCCGCCGGCGGACACCATCGACGACCGGAACCGGCCGCTCTACAACGAGATGCGCAGCGCCCTGGTGGCACGGTTTGAAAACGGTGACACTCAATTGCGCTTCCAGCAGCGCCAATGGGCCGCCACCAAGCCGGCCGAGCGCGCCCAGCGTGCCGAATGGCTGGCTCAGTGGTCGCTCGGGGTGAACGCGCCGGAATTGGCCCGTCTTTGGTATCTGCGCCAGCAGCAATGGCGCCCGGAGGGTCTGCCTCCCGGCTCAGCGCTGGCTTTGGCGACTCTGGAAGGCGACCGTCTGGCGATTCGTGAACTGCGAGACCAGCACGGCGACCGGCTAACGGCGGGTGAGCGCCTGGAGGCGGACAACACCCTGGGCCGCAAGCGTCTCGCCGCCGCGCAACTGGCGGAGCAGCAGCGGCATGCACCGGAAGTGGCGGACCAGCATCCGCAGCAGGAGAGCCTGCTGTTGCCCGCCGAAGAGAATCTCGCTGTCAACCTGGAGCACCGTCGTCAGGGTGCCTTGGATGTGAACAGCGCCGAAGTGTCCCAGACTCAGCCCCTGGGCGACCGCTGGGGGCTGCGCTTCAAGGCGCAACAACACCGTTTCAGCAGCAACGATGACGCGATTCTGGCGGTCAATGAGCGTGAACAGCGATTCAGTGTCACGGCGCGGCGCGAAGGCCGGCGCTTGGATACCAGCCTGAGCGCCGGACACCGCGATATCTTCGATTATCAGCGCCCGGATTTAACCCTGGCCTTTGCCGGAGAGCTCGGCCGTGCTTGGCGTTGGAAAGGGGCCTATGAATGGCAGGCGCCCGCCGATGAGAGCTCGGAGTTGTTGTTGGCCGGGGACCGTACCGGCGCGGCGCTCTCGCTGAGCTGGTCACCGGTGTCCAACTGGCAGAATGGTGTCTCGGTCGCGCGGTATGACTATCAGGACCTGGAAGACCGCGACCTCGGCCAAGGCACCCGAGTCAGTGCGCAGAGTACCTGGCGGCCTTGGTTATCGCGCTTTTCGCCGGGCCTGCGCGTGCGGCACACCCGCGCGTCATTCAGCGGCCAGCGGCCTTTGAGTGGTGAGATTGGTGTGATGCGGCCCGGCGCGGAGACGCTGCCGGCGGTGCCGCAAAGCTATCGCGAGACGGAGCTGGCGCTGCTGCTGGGGTCGCCGGATGTTCATTTGCGTCCACACCGCATTCAAGCCTGGGGTGAACTGGGCGTCACCGACAACAGTATTTCCGGCACTGGTTTTAATACCCGTGTGGGCGCCGAAGGCCCATTGCTGGGGCGCGACGCCTGGCGCTTCTATCTGGAGCGCGGGCTGAATACCGGCGGGGCCGATGAAGACAGCTATCGCGCCGGGTTCGATTACCGGTTCTACTATTAACAGGGGTTTATCAGGAGAAACGCATGAAATTGTCATTAATCGTACTCTGCACCGCCGTACTGGCGCTGACCGGGTGCTCGACGCATATGCGCAGTACCCAGGATGTGTCGTTCGAGCGGCAGGCGCGCTGGCTGGTGCTGCCGTTGACCAATCGAACCACCACACCCCAGGCCGGCTTACGTGCCCAGGCTATCGTCGAAGCGGTACTCGCCCAACACGGAGCACGTCCGGTGGTTGCCTTCGAGCAGGAAAACGGCGAAGGCGTGTTGTTCGAGGCCGGCTCAGAGGAAAGCCGGCAGGCCATGCGAGCCTGGGTGGCCGAGCAGAACGGGCGCTATGTGGTGTCCGGCGTGGTCCATGAATGGCGTTATAAAACCGGCGTCGACGGCGAGCCCGCGGTGGGCGTGATGATTGAGATCCGTGACCCCGCCGGTGAGCTGCTTTACAGCGGTACCGGTTCGCGTGCCGGCTGGGCCCGTCAGTCACTGGGCGAGACCGGGCAGCGGGTTATTGACGATCTGATCGCGCCGGTGATCGACTGATGCTCAGCAACCTTGGCGACAATCGCCTGGCGCGGTTTCTCGCGCCCCCTAAGCTGGGGGCCATGGCCTGGCTGGAAGCGCCCCTTTTGGTGGTGTTGGTGGTGCTGGTCGGTTTTTTAGTGCGCCCGGACGATCCGCTTATTTTTCAGGGCGGTATCCGCTGGAGCATCGTGGTGGTGCTTTTGGTGGCGTTGCGGTACGGCTCCTTGCTGGGCTCCTTGGGCATGCTGACCTTGTTGCTCGCCTGGTTTGCCTGCAAAGCGTTGAGCCTTTATCCGGGGCTGGCCTTCCCTGAGCTCACCTTTCTGGGCGGTTATATTATTGTCTTGATCACCGGTGAATTCGCCGATATGTGGCGGGTGCGACTGGATCGCGCGGAAAGCCGCGCCGGTTACACCCTGGATAGGCTTCAGAATCTTACCCAGCGTCATGTTCTGCTGCGGTTATCCCACGATCGACTGGAAGAGAACCTGCTGGTTCGCCCCTATACGGTACGCGATGCCTTGCTCAGCCTGCGCGACGTGATGATGGACGAGAGTCACTCGGAAGTGCTGCCCGCGGGCGATGAGCTGCTGAATTTGCTGGCGGATTATTGTCAGTTGCAACGTGGCGGCCTGTACGCGGTAACCGGCGGCGGCATCAATCCAGAGCCGGTGGCGTTGTTGGGGCAGAACGCACCTTTGGATCTTGACGACCGTTTGCTCAAGCATGCGTTTGAAAGCCGGCAGATGGCCCATGTACAGATGGCCGGTGAAGGGTATGGCGGCATTTACTGGGTCGCGGCTCCGGTGATGAATAGTGGTGGACAGTTGATCGGCATGGTGGTGGTGGAGCGGATGCCGTTTCTTTCCATTCACCAGGAGACCCTGCAACTTTTCGGGCTGTTGCTTAACTTCTACGCCGATGTCGTGCAGCACGGCCCGGCGGTGGATCACCTGATCGACGTGTGGCCCGGTATGCCCGCGGTGTTTGGCCGCGAGCTGGTAGCGTTGGGTAATTTGTCCGCTGCGAAGAAAGTCGATACCACCCTGGTTCTACTCACCCCGGACGATAGCGCCCAGTCCCGTCAGATCGTCGAAGGCCTGTATCGGGGGCGCCGTAACCTGGATGGCTACTGGTGGGTGGATCAAGAGAGCCACCAGTTGATGTTGTTGATGCCGATGACGGGGCCCTCCAGTTTCGAGAGTTTCCTGCGTCGCGTGGAAGAGTGGCTGGCCGACGATTACGCCTTTGCCAGCCTGGCGCAGGCCGGAGTCAGCTATGTTCACCATTCACTCGATAAGCGCCCGGTCAAGGTACAGATCGAAGAAATGCTGGTAGAGGCCGGTAATGGTTGAAGTCCGCTGGTTGCTATACGCCCTCGCCCTGGAGCTGGCATCGCTGGTATCGCTGTTGTCCGCGTCCAACGAGCTCAGCCTGTTCATCACCTATCTGGGCACTCATCTGGTGGCGTCGTTGCTATTGGCGTCGGCGGTGTGGGCGTTGTTGCCTTCGGGGTTTCGAAAGCCCGCTGTCGGCTCATGGGCGCTAACGTTCTCACTGGCTTTCTTTGTGCCGGTATTCGGCTTGGTGGGCATACTGGGAGGTGTGCTGGTTGGCTATCTTCTGCCCGCGGCGTTCCGCGACGAGCCCTTCGTGGGTGTGGACGCACCGGTCTTCACGCCGGTGCCCGCACCCGCGATGGCCGGCTTTCGCCAAGAGGACCTGAAAGGCCTTTTGAAGTCCACCGACACGCCCGTGGAGGTGCGGCTGCAAAGTATGTTGACGGTACGTGGTATGCCCACGCGCTCCACCGGGCGGGTGTTGCGTGAAACCCTTGGTGACGCCTCCGATGATGTGCGATTGCTTGCTTACGGGATTCTTGACCAGAAAGAAAAAGCGATCACCCAGCAGATCGGCAGGGCTATCACGTTGTTGGATAGCGCCACGCAGGCGCGCTGCTATCGTCTCTATCGGCGTCTTGCGGAGCTCTATTGGGAGCTGAATTTTCAGGATCTGGTGCAGGGCGATATTCGTAAGCTGGCGCTGGAGCGGGCGTCGTTCTACGTGGACCGCGCTCTTTCCGAGCGGCCTGATGATGCCGGTATGTGGCTGCTGCGCGGTCGTATTCTTCTGACCGATGAAGAACTAGAGCACGCTGAAGAGAGTTTTCTGCATTGCCGTCAGCTCGGGCTGCCACCCTCGAGGGTTAACCCCTGGCTTGCTGAACTGGCCCTGCTTCGTGGTCAGTTGGGCCGTGTTCGAGAGTTGATGACGTCGATATCGGATGACACACAGTTTTCATCACTGAAGGAATCAGTCCAATACTGGAGAGACGCATGAGCTTGCCGCGCGCCAACAGCGCCGATATTTGTCTGCTTCTGGAGGGGACCTTCCCCTACGTCAGCGGCGGTGTTTCCAGTTGGGTGAACCAGATTATACGGGGGTTTCCTGAGTACACCTTCGCCTGCTGTTTCGTCGGCAGCCGGGCGGAGGACTATGGTGAGATGAAGTACGACCTACCGGACAACGTGGTGCATCTGGAGGTCCACTATCTGCATGATCAGGGCAACAAGACGGAAAAGAAGGCCTCCCATGGCAATCAGAAGATGTTCGAAAACGTCGATCGTTTCCATCGCATGGTGCGCAGCGGTCGCGTCAGCGAGGAACGCAACCGGCTATTCACGGAGCTGATTGGTGAGTTGGGTGACGGTGGCGCCTTGTCCGAAGAGGCTTTTCTGCACAGCCGGTCAAGCTGGGATCTGATTTCGGAGAGCTATCGACGCTACAGCCGTGACCCTTCGTTCGTGGACTATTTCTGGACGGTGCGGATTATGCACGCGCCGATCTGGATTCTGAATCGGATCGCGGACAATCTGATCCCCGCCAAGATGTACCACACTATTTCCACCGGCTATGCCGGATTTCTTGGCGCTCTGCTGCGCCGCAAGACCGGCCGCCCGCTACTGCTTTCGGAGCATGGTATTTATACCAAGGAACGGAAGATCGATCTTTTTCAGAGTGAGTGGATTAGCGATAACCGGGGCCTGGTGGAACGCAATAACGTGGAAATGGCCTATTTCCGCGAAAAGTGGATAAATTTTTTTCAAGAGTTGGGTCGCGAATGCTACCAGGCGTCGGATCAGATCGTTGCCCTCTACGAGAATAACCGTCTTCGTCAGATTGCCGATGGCGCCCCTGCGGCGCGTACACAAAACATCCCCAACGGCATTAACCTGCCGGCTATGCAAGCGGTACGGGCGCAGCGCGGTGATGCGATTCCTCCAGTGGCCTGTTTGATTGGCCGTGTGGTGCCCATCAAGGACGTGAAGACCTTTTTAAGATCGATGCGGACTCTGGTGAATGTCATGCCGGAAGCACAAGGCTGGATTGCCGGTCCGGAGGATGAGGACGAAGAGTACGCGGCGGAATGCCACTCTCTGGTCAGCAGTTTGCAGCTCGACGATAACGTGCGCTTCCTCGGGTTTCAGAAGATCAGCGAGCTGCTGCCGAAAGTGGGCGTGATCGTGCTCAGTTCGATCAGCGAGGCGCTGCCTCTGGTACTTTTGGAAGGCTTCGCCGCCGGAGTGCCGGCGGTGTCCACGGATGTGGGGTCCTGCCGCCAGTTGATTGAAGGCTTTGGAGAGGAAGATCGTGCGCTCGGATCCGCCGGCGACGTGGTGGGGATCGCTAACCCTGAGGCACTGGGTCATGCCGTCGCCGATCTGCTCCGCGACGAGCAGCGCTGGTACCAGGCCCAGCAAGCGGGTATCCGTCGGGTGGAAAAATACTACACCCAGGAAATGATGTTCTCAGCCTATCGGTCGCTTTACCAGGGGCTTCTAACGCAGGCCGACGTGGTGGATAGCGACAGCACCGTACCCACGCTGGACCAGGAGGCGCGCTAATGGCGGGCATCGGTTTCGAGCTGCGCAAGCTGTTACGTCAAGATACCTTGCTGGGGATGATACGTGCCTATGCCTACGCGGGCGTAATCGGTTCCGGCCCCTGGGTGCTGTCGATCATTGGCATTTTGATCATCGGTTTGATCAGCCTGGCGGTGGTGTCACCCGCGGAAGCGGTGACGCAGTTTCAGGTTACGGTGACCTATATCATCGCCTTCAGCCTGATCCTGACCGGTACCTTGCAACTGGCTTTCACACGCTTCTGCGCTGATCGTATCTTTGAGGAGCGGGAGGACGTGATTCTGCCTAATTTTGGCGGCGTCACGTTATTGGTCACGGTGGTGAGCGGGCTGTTCGCGTTACCGGTGGCGCTGTTTCTGTTTCCGGAGCAAAGCGTGCTGTTTCGCGTTGTCCTGGTGGCCAGCTTTGTGGTGGTGAGTAACATCTGGATTGCCACCATTTTCCTGTCCGGCATGAAGCAGTATCAGGCCATCGTGTTGCTGTATGCCCTCGGTTATACGCTCACCGTGGGCGTGTCTTTTCTGCTGCGCTTCATGAACCTGGAAGGCCTGTTGATCGGCTTTCTGATCGGTCAGGTGTCGCTGCTCGGCGGGATGTTGGTTTTGATCGTGCGCGCCTATCCGGCACGCCGGTCGGTGGCGTTCAATCTTTTCGAGCCTCGCTGGCTCTATCCCAGCCTGATGTTGGTGGGGCTGTTGTTTAACGCCGGGGTATGGGCGGACAAGATCATGTTCTGGATGGATAGTGGCACCGGCAGCGCGGTAATTGGGCCCCTGCGTGCCTCCTTGATTTACGACATTCCGGTGTTCTTATCCTATCTGTCACTGATCCCCGGTATGGCGGTGTTCCTGGTGCGTATGGAAACCGACTTCGTGGAGTATTACGGCAATTTCTATGATGCGGTCCGAGAGGGTGGGTCGCTGTCGTATATTGAGGATATGCGCAATCAAATGGTTTCGACCATTCGCCTGGGTGTGTTTCAGATCGTCAAGATCCAGGCCATCGGTGCCTTGTTGATCATGGTGGTGGCGCCGGACATTTTCGTTACCCTGGGCATCTCCAATCTGTACTTGCCGTTGCTCAAGGTGCAACTGGTGGCGGCAGGCCTGCAGGTGGTCTTCCTGGCGGTGATTAACGTGTTCTGTTATCTGGATCAGCGCCGCATCCTGGTTTTTCTCACCGCGTTGTTCCTGGTGCTTAACGTGATGCTGACTCTGGTCAGCCTTCAGTTAGGCCCACAGTTCTTCGGCTATGGGTTCCTGTTGGCGCTGGCGGTATCGGTGGTGGTCGGGCTCTGGCTGGTGCAGCGCAGCATGGGCCGCCTGGAATACCAGACCTTTATGCTGCGGTCCGGCTAGCCAAAAAAAAACGGCGTCCAGAGGACGCCGATGAATCGTTTGGCTCGGGAGAGCTATCACGGAGCAGTACTCCGCTAGTCGACGGATGGGACCTCGTCGACGAATGGGAGTATGTCTGTGACCGATTTCAAAAACATTAGCTGTACAGCCGTTCACAAACGCTTCGTTGGCCAATAATTCGCCGTCGCTGATCAGCCGCCCCCGGGCATCAGCCCGCAGGCTCCGAGCACGGTCTGCCAGCGCTCGGTGTGGGCCCGCAGCGCCTGATCCAGGCGCGCTGCCTGGCCCCGGGGGCCGAAATAGTGGGCCAGCCACTGATCCAGCGCCGGGTTGGCGCCGCTGCTGACCGCCCGCAACGCCCGCAGGCGGTCGTCCAGCCGGCGCCGGCGACGGTCCAGATCCGCCAGATACGGTTGTACCTCCTGCCCGTAGACACTATCCAAAAGATTGCGCAGATAGCGGGCCCTTTGGCTGGCCCGGCCCCGCGGGCAGAGGCTGTCCTCGTCCAGCGATTCGAGCATGCCCAGGGCCTGCTCCAGGGCCACCCGGGCGGCGGCGATCTCACGCAGCACCGCGCCGCCGGCGGCGCCACCGGCCAGGGTGGCCAGGTGGCGCTCCAGGTCGGGTAGGGCGTCCGGCGGCGGTGAGGCACGCAGCGCCCGCCCCGCGCTCACCAGGCCGCCCAGCGCCTCCAGGCCCTGGGCGGGATCGCCGGCCGGGCCCGGCGACTGGTTGAGGAAGCCGCGCAATTCATCACTGGCCCAGGTGGCGTTCCAGAACAGGTCGCCGAGGCTGTCCCGTTTCACGGCCAGGGTGCGTTCCAGCAGGGCGATAAGCGCCGTGTCTTCCAGCTTAGCCTCTGCCAGACAGCGTTCGCCGCGCTGAATAAAGGTCAGCTCGTAATCCAGTCGCAGAGAGGCGCTGCGCAACTTGCCCAGGGCGCTGTTGCGCTCACTGACCAGCGACATCAGGTCGCAATGGCGCAAACCCAGATAGTTGAGCAGCCCGGTACGCAGGTCCGGCAGCGGGCGGCGCAGCGCCGCGTTGCCCGGGTAGGGCCGCAGCTCCAGGGCGGCCGCCGGCGGCACCGGTTGCCGGGTGAGGCGTTCCAGGCGGGCCAGGTAGTCCTGCCAGCGGGCGGCCACCGGGTCTTCGGGCCACAGCGCCAGGCCGGCGGTGGCCGCCAGGGCGATCAGCGCAACCGCCAATACGGTTTTCTTCATGGCGCGGTCTGTGTCATGGGGCGCGGGTCCCGCTGCATTTCAGTACGATTTTACCTTGTGCGAGGAGGGCGGCCTTTGGCAACTGTGCTACCTTTTCCGGAAACACTCTCCCCGTGACAAAACGTGCCCCGTAACAATAAGCCCAAGGCGGTCAAAGGAATGCGATTACAACACTTAGGCGTGCTGTTTCTGGCCCTCTCCCTGCTGGCCTGCGACACCGCCGAGGAACCCGGCCCGGCATCTTCCAGTGGGGAAACGTCCCCGCCAGCCTCTTCCCCGGCCAACGACGGCGAAGACGCCGCCCCCATGGACAGCCGCTGGCGCAGCCACCTGGACAGCTGGCCCACCGGCGCAGTGAGCGCCCGCGCGCCGCTGGTGGTGCGTTTCACCCACCCGGTGGTCGCCGAGGAGGCACTGGAACAGCCCGCCGAAGGCGTCGCCCGTCTGGCGCCGGAGGTCGGCTTCAAGGCGGTGTTCACCGCCCGCGACCGCCTGGAAATCCGCCCCGACGCGCCGCTGGAACGGGGCCGGGAATTGACGCTGACGCTGTTTCCCCAGGAACTGTCCGGGGTCGACGACGGCCTGCCGCCACTGACGCTGCCGCTGACCGTGCTGCGCCAGCAACTGAGCCTGCGGGTGGACGCGCTGGCGCCGGTGGATGGGGCGCCGGCCCGCATGCGCCTGAACGGCGAGCTGACCACCGCCGACCAGGCGGACCCGCTTGCGGTCCAGTCGGCCCTCACCGCCAGCCAGGCGGACCGGCGGTTGGACATTGAATGGCACCACGGCGCCGCCGGGCTCAGCCACGG